>DATFVU010000245.1:0-5607 GCA_035260145.1 Candidatus Polarisedimenticolia bacterium
CGGGCCGCGCGGCTGACCTTCTCCGAATCGTCCCCGAGCGCGAGGGTGCACACCTCGATGATCCTTCCCCAGCGAGAACGATTGTCCCGCCGCGGGCTTCGCCTCGTCCTGATTCATGACTCGAATCATTCACGAGTCTCCATCCGCGTCTCGAAAACGGCCCGTCCCTGGGCCTGAACTTCACGGGTCCGCTTCACACAAAAGACACAAGCCCTTCACTTCGTCGTCGTCCTGTGGATGTCTTCTATCACGCGTCCGGGAGGGCCGCCAGCGGGCGGTGTCCTCCGCGGCGGAATGTCCAACCCTCTACGAAGGAGGTTCACACGGTGCGTTCCAAGAAGACACTCGCGATCTTGATGCTGGCGGTCGCGGGGGCATGCGGAACCGCGCTCGCGGCGCTCCCGCCCCAGCCCGTCCAGACCTGCACCATCGGCGGCACGATCACCGGCACGCACACGCTCGTCTACGCCGGCGCCACGGCGGTGAACGTTTCCATTAACGCGGCCGCGGCCAATCTGTACGGCCCTGCACTGTCTTCCTGCGGCGGCGGCATCAACACCTACCGCGGCAACCAGGACACGAACAACGACGGCATCTACGACACCTGCGTCACCATGTTCATCAACGCCGGCCGCGGGTCCTGCGAAGGAGTGCAGGACATGGACCTCTCGAGCGGCAACGTCAACGTCTGCCCCGCGACCTCGGGCGCGACGACGCCGGTTCTCGCCAGCAGTCTCGGCCTCACGGTCAACGTCGTCGCCTCCGACGTCGGCGCCCCCCTGTGCGGTCCGGTCATCGGCGGCTTCACCCGGCCGAGCATCTGGTCCGGACCGGGCAGCACCGAGACTCGCGCCTTCGTCATCCCCTTCGCCTTCATCGCCAACAAGAACCTGCGCAACCTGCTGCCGGCTTCGAAGGTCATCCCCGACCCGAACCCTTGCCCGGGCGGGCTGGCCGACTGCCCGCGCGTGGACTTCAGCATCAGCAAGGACAAGGCCAAGGGGATTTACGGCAACAACGACTACTGCGACTGGCGCTATCTCGATCCGGCGATCACCGACGGGGGACTCGGCACGCCGATCCTCGGCGCGGTGATGCGCAACCGTCTGTCGGGAACGCGCAACAATTTCAACGTGACGATGCTCGAGACGCTCGGCGCCGGCCCGGGGAGCATCTTCGTGGCAGGGACGGGGGATGTGATCGCCCGGGTCAACTCGAACGCCTGGTGCGGCACGAACCCGACCGAGTGCGGCGAGTCCGGACCGGTCATCGGCGGCCAGACCTCTCCCTGCCAGGCGATCCCCACCCCGAACAACCCGGTCTCGATCGGCTACGTCGGGACCGATCGCTTCAACATCGTGGATCCGAACACGCCGCTCAATCCGTTCGACGACTACGGGGTCCGGAAGGGAACGGACAACTACGACGTCCTGTCGTACAACGGCCGGCAGTTCAACAAGTCGAGCGTGCGCTGCGGCGAGTACGAGTACTGGTCGTACGAGCGGATGTACTTCGACCCGGCGGTGCACACGGTCGGGGTGAGGCGCAACACCGTACAGCAGCTGATCGCGCAGACGACGATCGACGCCCAGACCGACCCGACCGTCGTGACGCTGACCCAGATGCAGGTGAACCGCGCCCAGGACGGCAGCCCGGTCTTCCCGAGCGGCCCATTCAACGCTTCCATCTGTTCCCAGCCGTAACGGGACAAGGGACAGGAGGAATCTGAAAATGAAACGCATGAGCAAGACCGCCGCGGTCCTTCTGGTCGTGGCGGCCCTGTGCGGCCTGGGAGGGGCGGCGCAGGCGGCGAGCTACAGCTCGACCGACCTGCTGTACGTCGCCTACCAGCCGCACGGTCGCGAGTTCATCGTCGATCTCGGCCCGGCCTCGGCCTTCCTGACGGCCACCGGTCCCGTCGACGTCCTCCAGTTCTCGGCGGCTGATCTCGCCGGTGCCTACGGCGGCTCGGTTCCGTCCGACCTGCAGGTGGCGATCTTCGGCTCCGACGGCCCGGACGGCTATCTCTCGACGCGCGGTCCGGTCTCGACGTCGTTCATCGGTTCCGCCATCGGCGCTTCCGGGCAGATCCGCTTCCTGGGGGCGAATTTCGCGAACCTGAGCGCGCCGGTCGCCGGCAATCCCAACGCCGGCACGTTCGAGTTCGGCGATTCGCGTTCGTACCAGGCGACGCTCAACGCCCGCAACCCCGGCAGTCTCGGGAACAACGTGTCGTTCAGCGTCGAGGGGGGCCTGCCCTCGGCTCCCGCCCTGGTGACGTTCTTCAAGGCGAAGTACAACCCGTTCACTGGGGCGCCGCCGAGCACGTCGCCCACAGGGAGCTTCCAGGTGCGTCCGGACGGGACCGTCCGCTATCTCCCGCTGCGCTCCATCCAGGCGGCCTGCGTGGCCGGTCCGAAGACCCTCAACCCGAAGTCGCAGGGGTCGACCTTCTCGTTCGCCGTATCGCTGACGGACGTGACCGATCCGCTCAATCCGCAGCCGGTGGCCCTGTCCCGCATGGACCCGGCGTACGTCTCGCAGGTGGGGGCGGTGTCGTTGCCCGTTCCGTCCTCCGCTGCGGGGTGCGGCTTCGGCGACGACGGGATCTGGGAGTCGCCCGCGGCGCGAACCGACCTCGGGATCACCTTCGTCGACCCGTCGGACGGCAACTGCTCGACCCTCGATGGAAACCGGCAGGACATCCTCGGCGTCGTCGGTCAGCAGTCGGGCGACCTTTCGATCTGCATTTCCAGCAGCGTCGAGGGGAACCCGGTGGCCTGCTGCGACACCGTGAACGTCCTGGCGAAGGCGAGACGATAAGAACTCGCCCGTTCAGGGGAATCACCGGGGGCGCGTGGGTTTCATCATTAATCGATCCCACGCGCCCCCTTCTTCTCACACCTCCACGCAGCGGGCGATCTCTGCTCATGAAGCGCGTCCTGGCGTCGATCGTTGTCGCACTCGGATGGCTGGCCGGCGGAGCGGCCCGCGCGGACCTGCTGCGGGAGGCCGAACCGAATGACGCCGTCGCGACCGCCCAGCCTGTGATCCCGACCTCCTGCGTCGGAGGGACGATCGGCGCTCCATCCGACCGCGACGTGTTCGCCTTTCGTCTGCCGGCCGGGGCCACGGTGCAGGCGAGCCTCCTGGCCCGCGGGTTCAGGGCCACGGCGGACCCGGGCTCGTCGCTGACCGGCGTGATCAGCGTCCTCGACACCGACGGGTCGACCGTTCTGGTGCAGGACCAGTCGGCGGGCGGCTTCGACGACCCGGCCGTGTCGGTGCAGGTCTTCACCGCGGGGACCTACTACGTCTCGGTAACGGACGCGAGCGGCCTCGGCGGTCCCGACTACCGCTACGTCCTGTCGATCGAGCGGGAGGGGAACGACACGTTCGACACCGCCCGGCCGATCGAGCCGCCGGTCGTGCCATCGATTGACTCCCTCATCTGGCCGGCGGCGGATCTGGATTTCTACGCCTTCCAGGGGACGGCGGGACAGACGGCGACGATCGACATCGACTCGGCGGTCTTCGACCCGCTCGTCCCCCCCGTCAAGGGGGTCGTGACTCTTTACCGGCCCGATCGCACGCTCCTCGCGTCGGATGCGTACAGCACCGGTGACCCGAACGACCCGTTCATCCAGACGGTGCTGCCGGTGAGCGGCACCTATTTCATCGAGGTGCACGATCTGCGCGGATTCATCGGCAGTCCGGCGTCCTTCTACCAGTTGAGCGTGCGTGTGGGGCCGGCGGCGCAGAACAACACTCCGGCGACGGCGATCCCGATCCCTCTCCCGCGGGGGCTGAGCGGCACCGTCTGCCCGGCGGGAGTCCCCAGTGACTTCGCCCTGTCGCTGCCGGGCGCCGGCACCGTAGGCGAGGACGTCGACGCGCGGGAGGACCTGCAGTCGCTGCTGCACGCCGCCATATCGCTGCTGGCGCCGAACGGCACGCCGATCGCCTCGAGCTCCGCCTCGCCGGATCCGGCGCTCGTTGCCGGAGTGGGGGCGGGCGCGTACACCGCGGTGGTCCAGGGGCCGTCGGACGGGCTTTGCGAGGATGCCTACTACCGTCTGTGGATCGACGATGACCGGGACGGCGACGGCCTTCGCCTCCCCGGCGACCTCTGTCCTCTCGTCAACGACCCCGGACAGACCGATCTCGACCGCGACGGGGTCGGAGACGCCTGCGACGTGTGCATGGCGGTTTTCAATCCGGAGCAGGAGCGGAACTTGCGCACCCAGGACGAGGTGGGCAACACGCTCATCTTGACGGCGGGGAGCGGCCTGCAATGGATCTCCGCCCCCGGCTCGATCGCCTCGAACGTCTACCGTTTCCTGGAGCCGGGCCCGGGGGTCCGTCCGGTATTCGATTGCCTGGCGGACAACGTCACCGCGGCCAGCAGCGTCGATACCAACGCCCCGCCCCCCGGGGCGGCTTTTTTCTACGTGGTCACGGGGGAGAACTGCGGCGAGAGCGGCGGCGGACGCGATTCCTCCGGTCAGGAGAGGACTTTGCACCTGTGCCCGAAATCGATCTGAAGGGGAGCGTCACGAGTTCTTCACACGACGGTCACATTCATTCCACTCGGCGCGCTTAGCCTCGCCGTCCACTCACGGACGGCAACAAGGCGCGCCGATCACGCACACGAGGAGGTCGAGCAATGAAGGGATCCTGCATAAGGATGAGAGGGATGCGAAGCGCCCTGCGCTTGCTGGTCCTGCTGTCCGCCGCGGCGCTGGCGACGGCGCCCGCCCTGGCGTTCGTCTACACGAGCGGCGACGTCCTGTACGTCGCCTACCAGTCGCCGAGCGGTCCGAACTACATCGTCAACCTGGGAAGCCGGACGCAGTTCGTGAACGCCACGACGACCATCACCTTTCCGAACGTCCTGGCGTCCGACCTGAACGGGGTCATCGGCGCCTCGGCGCCGAACATCTGGGTGGGCCTGTTCGGCGTCCTCAACCCCACGACCCGCGACGGTCTCGTGTCCGCGAACGGCCCGATCATCGACGACGATCTCCTCCTGTCGAGCATCCTCGGGGCCACCGGGCAGATCGATTCGTTCGGGAATGGCGTCCGCGACCTGTCCCTAGCGGTCCCGTCGGGCAACCCGAACGCCGGAAAGTTCGCCAGCGCCGGCTCGGCAGGCTCGTACCAGTCGACGCTCAACGGCAGCACCAAGGGAACGCTGGGCAGCAACGTCCACTGGGACGTGGAGACGGCGCTGTCGAACGCCAGCGGCGTCCGCAACCCCGCGCCGGTCAACATCTCCTTCTACGTCGCCATCAGGAACACGGTGGTCGGAACGTTCAGCCGGAGGCTCATCGGCTTCTTCAAGCTCAACCCGGACGGCACGCTGACCTATTCCCCGGACGCCGACGGCGACTTCATCCCCGACGACATCGATCTCTGTCCCGGAGTCAACAGCACGGACAACTCGGATACCGACGGCGATCATCACGCCCCGGCCTGCGACTGCAATCCGGCTGACGGCACGGTCTGGGGGATCCCGGCCGAGGTGGCGACCTTCACGTTCTCCAACTCGAGCGGCTATTCCTGGCCTGCCCCCTCGGATCTCGGAGGGACGGCTTCGCTCTATGA
>DATFVU010000246.1:0-3156 GCA_035260145.1 Candidatus Polarisedimenticolia bacterium
TGAGTTCTCGGGGATGCGCGTCGGTCGGTAGTCGTTCTGCTCGAAATTCACCTCCTTCGGGAGGCGGTGGATCTTGTAGGGCTCGTCGATGGGCTTGCCGTCGATGTAGACCTGCCGGTCGCGCACCTCGATCGTCTCGCCTGGCAGGCCGATGACCCGCTTGATGTAGTCCTTCTCCGGCTCCTCCGGATACTTGAAGACGATGATGTCGCCGCGCTTCAGATCGCGCAACGGCAGGAGGAAATGCTCGGCGCGCGCCAGGAGAGGCATCGACGACATGGGCGCGAAGGCGAACTTGTTCACCATGATGTAGTCGCCGATGAGAAGGGTCGGGATCATCGAGCCGGTCGGGATCTTCGACTGCTGGAACACGAAGGTGCGGGCGAAGATGACGAAGATGACACACGTGACGATGGTCTCGAAGTAGTCGCGGAAAATTCCTTTCGGAGCGTCGTCGGGCAGCATCCTGATCCCCCTGGTGTGGCCAGGGGATTATAGAGGGGGTGCCCGGGCCAGGCAACCGGCCCTCTCGCTGAGGGATCGGTTATTCAGGACGCGGCAAGGTTCGGCTCATGCTCGCTCGCGCAGGCACGCGGCGACCATCCTCCACGCATGGCGCGGCTCGAAATCGCCTCACCCCGCCGCGCCCCGACATGCGAATCCTCGATGCGTCCGCGGTGACATGCACAGCACACTGCGTCCGCCGGGCCTTCTGAGACCCTCCGGCCGGGGCCCCGCCGCGCGCTTTACAGCGCGGTGGGCGGCCGGAGGGCGAGGAGAGGGAAGGGCTCGCGAAGAGCGAGCCCGGACCCGTGCCCGGAGGGCGCAGTGTGCTGTGCTGGGAACGTCAGAGCGTCAGGGTTGTCACTCGATCCAGATCGAGACCCGCCCGTCGTCCTCCTGCACCTCCAGGATCTGGCCGGGATCCATCGACTCGAGTTCTTTGACGAGCGCCTCCAGGTCGATCTCCCGGTGACGCGGATCGGAGCGCCCGCCCTCGGGAGAGCCCTCGAGCGATGCATCGATGGTCGCCTGCGCGCCGCTCCTGGAAAGGACCTTCACGGCCGCAGAAACGAAGCTCATGGGGAGATTCACCAGGACCGTGGGGGTGGTCGAACCATGGGCGTACACGCGGATCTTCAGCCAGCGTCCCTTCGAGGCGTCCCTGGCGGCGGCCGGCGTCGCTGCGAGCGACAGGAACAGGACGGCGGCCATGGCGAGCGCGACCGATCTCATCAGCACGCGGTTCATCGTCGGTTCCTCCGGGGGACGGGTCGTTTCCGGCTTGCCGGCCCACATGGATCGAACGTGGGTGGAGGGAAAAGGTTCCCTCCGGTCGGCGCTCAGAGGCCGGCCCGCTCCTTGAGGCGCCTCACTTGAAGGGACAGGCGACGCAGGCGGATCGACAGGGTCAGCACGTAGACGGACAGGATGACCCAGACGGCGGTGTAGGCGTAATTGAGAAAGCGCAGGCCGCGCTCGACGATCTCCGGCCGCGCGGCGACGTTCTCGGCTGTGAACCCGGTCACCGGCTCCTGGGCGAGCAGGACGACGATCGAGGCGAGCGAAGAGAGGTGCCAATCGTTCATGCGGGCTCCGTGCGGGACACTCCGCGGGCGGCGAGCTGTCCCAGGAGATCCAAATCATCCTGGACACGGCCGAGCCGGACGCGCTGCAGGAGGAGGAAGAAGAAGAGCAGGACGAAAGCGACGGTGCACAGCGCCAGGGTCCTCTCCATCGCCGGGTCCAGCCCCTGGCCGCCCGACACCTTCAACACTTTAGGATGAAGGCCGCGCCACCACTCCACCGAGTAATAGATGATAGGAACGTCGAGCGCTCCGACCAGCGCGATCACGGCGCCGAAGCGCGCCCCCTGCTCCGGGTTCTCCACGCTCTGACGAAGGATCAGGTAGCCCGCGTAGATCAGCCACAGCACCAGAGTGGAGGTCAGCCGCGCCTCGCCGGTCCACCAGACCCCCCAAACCGGCCGGGCCCAGATGGGGCCGGTGATCAGGACGATCGTGAAGAACAGCACGCCGAGCTCGGCCGAAGCGTGAGCCACTCGATCCAGGCGGCGATCGCGCGTGTACAGATACAGGGCGCTGAACAGGGCGCACAGCCCGACGCCCAGGAAGCCGGCGAAGGCGGACGGGACGTGGAAGTAGAAGATCCGCTGCACCACGCCCATCTTTTCCTCGGTCGGTACGCTGCGGAAGATGGCGTGGAGACAGAGCAGGATCAGCGCCGCGATCAGAAGAAATCCGCCGTGTTCGATCGGAGCGGACACCATTCGGGAGGTTTGTCGCTGTGTCTGCCCGGCCATCGGACCCCTCGCTTGCGCCGCCCACACGGGGTGCGAGCGGAGGCGGATGATACCACCTTTGAGCGAGGTCCTTCGGAGCTTCCTCAGTCCTCCAGCACGTGGTCGAACAGAAGAACGGCGGCGGCGAGAAAGATGACATCGTAGGCCGCGGACATCTGCACCCAGTGGCCGTACGCCGAGAAGGGGTGGCCGGCCAGGAGGTGCGACGTCGTCTTGACCGCCGCGAGCGCCACCGGGACCGCCGCGGGAAAGAGCAGCAGCGGCAGGAGAAGCTCGGCCCGGCGCGTGCCGGTGGTCACCGCCGCGAACAGCGTTCCGACGGCGGCGAAGCCGATGGTGTTCAGGACGAACGCAAGGATAGCGAGGATGATCCGGCCGCCGAAACGGAAATTGAACATCACGACCGCGATCGGGAGAAGGATCGCCTCGACGGCCGTCATGAACAGGACAGTGGCCGCGACCTTCCCCAGGTAGAAGGCGCTGTGGTCGATCGGCGCGAGCAGGATCCCCTGGATGCGGTCCTGCTCCCGCTCGACCTGGAACGAACGGCCGATCGCGAGCACGCCCGAGAAGATGAAGGCCACCCACAGGACGCCCGGGCCGAGAGCCACGAAGTCGATCACCGTGAAGTCGAACGCGAAATTGAACACGACGAGCACCAGGAGGGCGAAGAACAGAAGGGTGACCGCCTGCTCGCGGCTGCGCAGCTCGACCCTCAGGTCCTTGCCCGCGACGAGCAGCACGGCGCGCAGGTATCTCACGATCGTTCCAGAGCGGATCCGGCCGCGGCGCTGAGCAACGAATCCAGGCGGGCCGCGTCGAGTCCGGCGGCC
>DATFVU010000247.1:0-2670 GCA_035260145.1 Candidatus Polarisedimenticolia bacterium
GGCCGGCGACGCCCGACATCCGTGAGATTGCCGGCGACGGCCCGGACCATCAGACGACGCTCTTGAGGACCGCGTGGATGTTGCCGAATCGAAGCTTGTCGCCGTCGACGACACGCCGATCCCTGACCCGCTCGCCGTTGACGAAGGTCCCGTTCGTGGATTCGAGATCGGTGATCTTGAAGCCGCTCTCCGTCGAGTAGCCGATGACCGCGTGTCGGGCGGAGACGAATCGTCCGCGCAGGATGATGTCGTTGGTCTCGGCCGAGCCGACGGCGTTGGTGCCGGTGCGGAGCTTGTGGATCTGATCGTGCTCGGGGATGACGAGCATCCCGACCAGGGAGTGGGCGGAGGAGGGAGCCTGAAGGTCCGCCCCGTCGCTGGTCGCGACCAGGGTGGGGCCGGGACCGGGTGGGTTCGTGGCGAGGGACTTCGGCGTGCGCTCCGATCGATTGTCGCAGATCTCGCACTCGGACCAGGAGGGCTTCATGATGTGCCCCCGGGCACAGCGTCTCACAATCTTTCCTTCGGTCATTGGGCTCAACCCGGGCAAGTTACGCCATCCTACTACAATCGATGAAGGGAGTTAAGCGGGGCCGCCTCCCCGGGCCGCTTTTGCCGCGCCTTCCGCAACAAAACGACGGTCACCGGTGCGGGGACGGCAACAAGGGGGTTTCGGAGGGGCACATGATGCGACACGCGGCGCCGCCCCTGCGCCCGCCGGGCACGGGTCCGGAGCGCTGCGCGCTCCTCCCCTCCCTTCGCCTCGCTCCGCCCGGCGCGCTGAAAAGCGCGCGTCGGGTCCCCGTCGCTCGGTCTCAGAGGGCCCGGTGAACGCAGGGGCGGCGCCCTACACAGAGGTGGGCCAGTTCGCTCGCCGCGTCGGACGGCGATGCTGCAGCTATGAGCACGGCGCGTGGCGGGCTGCGGCGCGGCGGGGCGATTTCGAGCCGCGCCATGCGGACGAGCGGGGCACGCAGAAGCCCGCGCGAGCGAGCATGAGACACGACGCGCCGCAGCCTGCCACGGAGGTACCTCCGATCGGACATCCCTTGACAGCCCCCCGCTCCGGTGTTGAGATCTGGCCGTGCCCCAAAGGATGAAACGCCGCGGGAAGACTTCGAGGACGGGCGCATCCGACCGGACCAAGGCGCACCTGCGCTTCCGGATCAACGGCGAGAGCCAGGAGGTCGCCTTCGCCCCGCACAAGACGCTTCTCGAGGTGTTGCGCGAGGATCTCGGTCTGACCGGGACGAAGCACGGCTGCGAGCTGGGGGAGTGCGGGACCTGCACGGTGCTGCTCGACGGCCGGCCGCAGTTGTCGTGCCTGGTCCTGGCGCTCGAGTGCGAGGATCGCCCGATCGTCACGGTCGAGGGACTGGCGCACGGCTCGCGTCCGGATCCGTTGCAGCTGGCGTTCGCCGAGCTGGGAGCCGCCCAGTGCGGCTATTGCACGCCCGGGATCCTGTGCGCCGCCCGGGCGCTGCTCGACGCCAAACCCGATCCGACGCGCCAGGAGATCAAAGAGGCGCTCTCCGGCAACCTGTGCCGCTGTACCGGCTACATCAAGATCTTCGAGGCGGTGGAGCTGGCGGCCCGGCGTCAGCGGGATCCCCTGGCCGCACCCGACGAGGAGACGCTGTATGGCCGCCGGGCCTAGCCGGGACAGGGCCCCGGGCGGGAAGGGCAACGGGAGGCCCCTGCGCGTCGTCGGCTCCTCCGTACGGAAGGTGGACGGGCTCTCCAAGTGCGCCGGGGTGACGAAGTACGCCGACGACATCGTCCTGCCGCGCATGTTGTTCTGCAAACTGCACCGGGCGCCGATCCCCCACGCTCGCATCGTCCGGGTCGACACCTCGAAGGCGCGCGCCATGCCGGGCGTCGTGGCGGTCCTGACGGGAGAGGATCTGCCGATCCCCTTCGGCATCCTGCCCGTCAGCCAGGACGAGCACGCGCTGTGCCGCGACAAGGTGCGCTTCGTGGGAGACCCGGTCGCCGCGGTGGCGGCGCTCGACGAGGACGCGGCCTTCGACGCCATGAACGCCATCGAGGTCGAGTACGAGCCGCTCGATCCGATCCTCTCCATCGAAAAGGCGATCCGGAACGCCTCTCCGCGCATTCACGACTACGGCGAGGAGGGGAACATCCACAAGAGAGTGGCGCTCGAGTTCGGAGACGTCGAGCGCGGCTTCCGCGAGTCGGACGAGACCTTCGAGGACACCTACTACTACGAGGGGAGCACCCACCTGCCGATGGAGCAGCACGCCGCGGTCGGCGTGGCCGATCCCGACGGGAAGGTCACCGTCTGGTCGAGCACGCAGACGCCGCACTACGTGCACCGGGCGCTGGCGAAGGTCCTGGAGATGCCGCCGGCGCACATCCGCGTGATCGCCTGCCCGAACGGCGGCGGGTTCGGCGGCAAGAGCGACCCGTTCAACCACGAGATCGTCGTCGCGAAGCTGGCGCTCTTGACCGGACGGCCGGTGAAGATCACCCTGACTCGCGAGGAGGTCTTCTATTGTCACCGCGGCCGCCATCCGGTCCTGATGCAGATCAAGACGGGTGTCAGGAAGGACGGGTCGATCAAGGCGATGCACTTCAAGAGCTACCTCGACGGCGGCGGCTACGGATCGTACGGCGTGGCCAGCACCTACTACACCGGGGCGCTGCAGA
>DATFVU010000248.1:0-8122 GCA_035260145.1 Candidatus Polarisedimenticolia bacterium
TGGCCGGACGCCGCCGCGCCCGGGCCGCCGGGGCGCCCCTCGATCCCGGGCGGGTGCTGCGCGTCCTGGAGCTGAGCGGGCTGGAGCGCCGGGCGGTGGCGACACTCTCGGGCGGGGAGAGGCAGCGCGTGGCCCTGGCGCGAGCCCTCTGCTCGTCCCCCCGTCTCCTGCTCCTGGACGAGCCCCTGGCCGGGCTCGACCTCCCCCTGCGCCGCCGCATCCTGCCGTTTCTGATCCGCATCCGGGAGGAGTTCGCGCTGCCGACGATCCTCGTGTCCCACGACCCGACGGAGATAAGAATTTTCGGCGACGAGATCCTCGTCCTTTCGGAGGGGAAGCGGCTGGCGTCCGGCCCGCCGGACCGGATCTTCGCGGATCCACGCGTGTTCCCGATGGCGCGGGATGAGGGTTACGAGAATTCGCTGACCGGTCACGTGACCGGGGCGGAGGAGGGCATGACCCTGGTGGAGCTGGCTCCCGGACGCCTGCTGAGGCTGCGCGCCGAGAGCCTCGACCCCGGGAGGCGGGTGATCGTCGGATTGCGCGCCGAGGACCTGATCCTGGCGCTCCAGCCCCCCCGCGGACTGTCGGCCCAGAACGTGCTGCCGGGCGTGGTGCGGGAGGTGGTTGAGCCGGCGGCGGGGGAGGGGACCGACCCGACGGCGCCGGTGGTCATCGAGCTGAGTGAATCCGGACAGATCGTTCTGGCATCAATCTCCCTGCGTTCGCGCCGCGAGATGGGCGTGCGCGCGGGGCTCCCCGTCCATCTGGTGTTCAAGGCTCAGGCCTGCCGCATTCTCGCGGCGCTCTAGGCCTCCTGCGTGGTCGCGGGTAGGTGGCGGGGGTAGGATTCCATCGGGCGCGGGTTCCCGGACGACCGGGTGGGACGAGGTGACGACATGACCGAGATCAGACGCGTGCAGGCGATCATCGATCCGCAATCGACGCTGGAGGGGGCGGGGGTGAAGCTCCGCCGGAGCATCGGGACGAGGGAGATCAACTACCTCGACCCGTTTCTGCTGCTCGACGATTTCAGCGCGCACGATCCGAAGGACTACGAGGCGGGATTCCCGCTGCACCCCCATCGGGGGATCGAGACGGTGACGTATGTCCTATCGGGCGCGGTGCACCACAAGGACACGCTCGGGAACTCCGGCAGCATCGGCGCGGGGGACATCCAGTGGATGACCTCCGGGCGGGGCATCATGCACGAGGAGATGCCACAGGTCCGTCCGGAGGGGATCTCCGGGTTCCAGCTCTGGGTCAATCTGCCCGCGAAGTCCAAGATGAGCCCCCCGCGCTACCAGGACGTGTCGGCGAAGAAGATTCCCGAGATCGCCGGCAAGGACGGGGCGCGGATCCGCGTCGTCGCGGGGACGGTCGGCGACGTACGCGGCGCCGTCACCGACATCGCGGCCGATCCGGTCTACCTCGACGTCCTCCTTCCTCCGCGCGCCGCCTACCGCGAACGGATCGCCCCCGGACACACCGCCTTCGCCTACGTGTTCGAGGGCCGCGTGACCTTCCCGGGTCCGGGACGGGAGGAGGTCGCGGTCACCCGCCCGCGGCTCGTCGTCCTGGGCGACGGGGACGAGGTCCGCGTCACCACCGGCGACCAGCCCGGGCGTTTCCTTTTGGTCTCCGGCAAGCCGCTGCGCGAACCGATCGCGCGCTACGGGCCGTTCGTGATGAACACCCGGTCCGAGATCGAGCAGGCCCTCGAAGACCTCCGCCGCGGCACCTTCGTGGGGTAGGCGGCACTCCCCTTCGCGGAAAGCGCGAGAAATCGGCCCCAAACGGGGGGTCTTGCCGTACCATTCCCGCTGTCCGGCCGGCGCCTGGCGCCGTTCCCACGGAGGAGGTGCTCGAATGCCATTCGGAAGCCTGTGGCTCCCGGTGATCCTGTCTGCGGTCGTGGTGTTCGTGGCCAGCTCGGTCCTTCACATGGCGCTCAAGTACCACAAGGCCGATCACAGGCGCCTGCCCAACGAGGACTCGGTGCGCGAGGCGCTCGGCCGGGCCGATCTGGCGCCCGGGGTTTACTTCACGCCGTTCTGCGCGGACATGAAGGAGCTGAAGGACGCGGCGGTGAAGGAGAAGTTCGTCAAGGGGCCGGTCGCGATGATCACGGCCTACCCGAAGGGGGCCCCGGCGATGGGTAAGCATCTCGCGCTCTGGTTCGGGTACTGCGTGCTGGTGAGCTTCACCTCGGCCTACGTCGCCAGGCACACGCTCGGTCCCGGCGGAGACGGCCTGCTCGTCATGCGCATCACCGGGACGGTGGCGTTCGCGGCCTACGCCCTGGCGCACATGCACGACTCCATCTGGAAGGGGCAGCCGTGGGGCAGCACGGCGCGCTTTATCCTCGACGGCGTCGTATACTCCCTCCTGACGGGGCTCACCTTCCGCCTTCTGTGGCCGGCCGCGTAGAGGAGAGACGGCTTTTGAGACGGCTCGCGCTTCCGCTGCTCTTCGCCGCTCTCGCCGCCCTCGCCGCCCCGGCACGGGCGGCCGAGAAGTACATCGTGCACGACGACCAGCCGATGGTCGACGCCCGGCGTCCGGCGCCGGGCAAGGCTCTCATCTATTTCGTCCGCACCCAGAGGGCCGGCTTCGCGGTCAAGGTCAAGCTCTATGCCGATGGGAAGCTCTCGGGGCTGATCATGAGCAAGACCTACATCCCCGTGGAGGTCGACCCGGGCAAGCACGAATTCATCGCCGCGGCGGAGAACGCCGGCTTCCTCGAAGCGGAGGTGGCGGCCGACAGGATCTACTACGTACAGGTGGCGATCCACATGGGGGCGGTGAAGGCGCGCACGCACTTCGAAGTGATCCGCCCGGGCAGCGAGGCGATGAAGGAGTTGCTCAAGGCCCAGAAGGATCTGCGTGCCATCACCACGACCGACGAGGGATTGCAGTGGGCCAATGAGGAAGACCCCGACATCCAGGCGGTGATCGCGAAATTCCGCGAGAAGGGTGAAGAGTTCGAACACCTGAAAGCGGAGGACGGCTTCACGCAACCGCCCTGGGTGAAGTGAGCCGCCCTCAGGGGCGGGATTTGCGCTGTCGCGCGGCGTCCGCCCTCAGCTTCTCAAGAAGCGTCGTGACCTTGGTGCGCAGATCCTCGGCCCGGACTTGCTTCAGCAGGTCCTCGAGCAGGGCGATGGCTCCGTCGTAGTCGCGCTGGTTGGCGCGCACCACCGCCTGGTTGTACACGGCCACCTGCTTGTTATAGGTGGCCACGTAATCAGGAGGAGCGCCGCCGAGGGAGCCGGCGGGCGGAAGCGGCGGCGGGTCGGACAGGCCGTCATCCGGTCCGGGCCCCGCGGATTCCTCGCTGGTCTTCCGCCCTTCGACCTGCCTCGCTTCGGCCGACTGCACGGCCGCCCGATAATCCTCCTCCATCCGAATTCGACCATTGGCCTCCTCGACCGCGCCGCGGGCGTCCATGCGCGCCAGGACATTCTCGACCAGGGCATGGGCGCCGGCGCTGTCTCCCTTGCGCGCATAGAGAGCCGCGAGGTTCACGACGACGTCGGGACGGGAAGGGAGCAGCGGGCGGGCCGCCTCCAATAGATGGATCGCCGGGCCCGGCGCTCCCCCCTGCTCCATCAGGATGCGGGCGTACTCGAGATAGGCTTCGGCGAAGTCGGGCCGCGCCCCGATCGCCTTGCCCAACAGCTCCTGGGCGCGCTCGATGTCGGACGGTGCTCCGGGTGGAGCTTCCCGGGCCGGGCGCGATCGGGACCTTTCGGCAAGACACTGGGCGAAGTGGAAGCAGGTCATCGGATCGCCCGGGTCGCGCTCCTGCGCCTTCTCGAACAGGGGCACCGCCTCGTCGTAGCGTTGGCGCAGGCTCGCCGCGTAGGCCAACCCCGCGTACGCCGAGGCAAAGCCCGGCGCCAGCCGCGTGGCCTCCCGGAACAGGTCCTCGGCCTCGATGACCCGATCGCTATCGACGTGGAGCAGCACATCGCCCAGCCGGAAGAGGACCTCCTCCCGCTTCATCGGCGTGACCTTGACCGCATCGTCGATCCGGAGGTCCGCGATCGTGAAGGCGGTGTAGACGAAGCGCCCCTGACGCACGTAGTTTCGCAGCTCGTTCTCGAACGTCTCGTACGTCGTCTCGAAGGCGGCCGGAAAGGCGATGTCCGGATCCTCGCCGCGGCCGAGCCGGTCGAGAAACCGGACGAACTGAGGTTTCCGCTCCGGCTTGTCCCAGAGAAGGTAATGCATCAACGCCCAGGACTCGGCGTAGAACACGCCCCGGCGCTCCCCCTCGTTGTAGTCCGGCGACTCCGTCGTCATCGAGAACAGGTTGCGCAGCGGGATGAGGTCGTGCCCCCGGAGGTAGGCGACGTGATCGCTTTGCGTCAGGCCGATCGAGGCGGTCTTCGCGTCCGCCCGGAACGTGCCGTAGCATTCGGCCAGGCCCTCCCCGAACCAGGCCGGCACGTTGTGCAGGTTGTTGTTCACGAAGTGATGCGTGTACTCGTGGTAGATGACTCCGAGCGGGTCTTCTTGCTTCGCTCCGTTCACGAGAATGTAGTAGCCGTCCGGATGCCCGACGAACAGGCCGCTCAGCTCGATCGGTCGGCCGTTGAATCGCGGCTTGTACGGGGTCAGCGAGGCATCGTCCTTGAAGATGTAGATCGAGGTGGTGACCGGCGGATCGATCCTGAATTTGGAGTTGAAACGCGCCAGCGCCGCGCGGAACCGCTCGAGTCTGCGGCCCATGTCGAGCGCCCGCCTTTCGGCCGCGTTGCTGTAGATGACGAAGTGCGCCGTCTGCACCTGGATCCACTGGTCCGTCTCGGAGGGGAGCGTGGCGCCGGCGCGCGCCGGCCGGACGGCCGCCCAGGCGAACGCGAGCGCCAGAGCGTACCGTCGTACGGTGTGCTCTCGCACGGAGACCTCGCGGGTTGACGACTGACGCAATTTTACGACGAGACCGCCCGCGGCCGGGGCAGGATCCTAGGAGCTTCCCGAGGCGCCGCCGGGCTTCGCGATCGGGCGCGCCAGGAGGCCCGTGGTCGAGACGAGGATCTCGTAGGCGGCGCGGTTGCTCGCACCGACGAAGGTCGCCGAGCCGTATTCCGCGTCGACCAGCGCCGACAGGCCCGGAAGTCCTCGCGCCACGTCGAACAGATCGAGCGGCTTGGGCAGGGCGAGGGAGTAGACGCTGCGGGGCCTGTTGCGCTCGTCGGCCAGACCGTCGAAGCGTCCCGCCACGCGATCCAGCTCGTAGACCGTGTGCAGCCCCAGCACGTTGACCCACGGTCGCCACTTCAGAATGTGGGCGTCGATGTAGATCGCGTCGCCGAATATCTCGAAGGTCTCCGCGCGACCATCGGGATAGGTCACGACGGCGCTGAATCGCTGCGGGCCGGTCGGGGCGGTCCGGATGGTCGCGACGACCTGCTCGTAGGTGAGGGCCCTGTAACCGTGGATCGAGACGCCGACCGTGGCGAAGAGCGCGGCGAGCGTCACGAACAGGAGCCCCGTGAGCCCCCAGACCATCGTCCCCTGCACGCGCCGCCGGTGCGCGGCCTCCCGGGCGAACAGAAGGAGCACGAGCCCGGCAAAGGCGGAGACGGAGGCTGTCAGGAGCAGTTCGCGCGTCATGACTGAAATCTAGGTTGGGACCGGGGGCGAGTCAAAGGGGACGCGGCGTGTTCTGGTATGATCCGCCCGAGGCCGATCGGCTCATAAGTTATTGAGCAGTAAGGGCGCGGGCCGCCCGGGATCGGACATGCCGAGGGCGCAGCCCAAACTCTTCGAACCAGGCACGCCTTCCATCCGTCTTCCGGATTGAGCGCCGTTGCTCGTGGGACGAGATGGAGGTCCCGGCGGCTCGAGGACAGGAGAGAGTTTTGCTGGACGTCGCGACCCTCCTGGAACGGTGCCGGCAGGGGGACGACCTTGCCTGGGAGGCGCTCGTTCGCCATTTCCAGGCCCGCGTGTACTCCGTGGCCATTCACTACATGCGCAATGCCGAGGACGCCCGGGACGTGGCGCAGGAGATATTCGTCCGGATCTATGAGCGCCTGGACGCTTTCCACGGCGACCAGGCGTTTCTGCCCTGGATGCTGCGCCTGTCGCGAAATGTCTGCATCGACGCCCTGAGGCGGCGGAAATCCCGCCCGCAGGCCGCGAATTTCGCTCCCGAGGAGACCGAGCGTCTGGTGTCGGAGGGACCCACGCCTCAGGACGACTCCGAGGCGCGCTCGGCCCGGGACCTCCTGTATCGGGCGATGGACCGGATGAGCGATTCGGACCGCGAGATCCTCATGCTGAAGGAGATCCAGGGGCTGAAGGTGGAGGAAATTTCTAACCTCCTGAAGATTCCGATCGGGACGGTGAAATCGCGCTGCAACCGGGCGAGGCTCGACCTCGCCGCCCGGGTGCGGCGGCTCGATCCGTCCTACGGAGCATGATCGGTGACGAGATGAGCTGCCACACCTTTCTCGAGCAACTCGAGGACTTCCTGGAGGGGCGGCTGACTCCGGACGGGCGCCTTACGGCCGAGGCGCACCTCGCCGCGTGCGCGGAGTGCCGCGAACTGGTGAGTCTCGCCGCCGGGGCGGACGCTCAGTCGGCGCCTCCTTCCGATCTGGTCGGCGAGGTGATGGCGCTCACGAGCGGCCGGGCGTGCGGCAGCGCCCGCTCCAGGCTGTGCGATCGGGTGGATCGGTTCCTGGGACCGGAGGATGACGACCTGGTGCGGATGCATCTGGCCGGCTGCGCCGAGTGCGCCGGGCTAGCGGCGGCCTTGGCGCGGCTCACGGCCGACCTGCCGTCGCTCGCCGATCTGGACCCGGGCCCGCGCTTCCTGCCCGCGGTCCTGGCGCGGACCTCGAGACGCGCCGAGCCGGTCGCCGGATGGAGGGCGGCTATCCCGGCCGCCTGGAGGCGGCTGGCGTATCGGCCTCGAATCGCCCTCGAGGGGGCGTACGTCGGGGCGCTCATCCTGCTCCTCCTGTTCGGCACCACGAACGCATCCCTGGCGGACGTTCCGGGGAGGGCGATCGCCCTGGTCAGGACGGTTCAGGGGTCGCTTCCGACCGAATCCGTCCGGCAGGAGGTCCCCAGGATCCGCGACGTCGTTCACTCGCGCTACGCGCAGACCCGATCGGCGATCGGCGAAACGGGCCGCGAGGTGTCGGGCGGCCTGAAGCGGAAGTCCTTCGCCGCGTGGGATCGCCTGAAGCAGGATTTTGGAACCGTCTGGAGCCGGATTGCGTCTCCGATGACGAGGAACGACGAACAAGAGAAGGGAGAACGATGATGAACGCCATGCAGGAACAGACACCGCCACACGTCCCGCCCTATCCCCAGGCCGCGCCGGTTCCGCCCCCCATGGTGCGGATGCGGGACTCGCGGAGCAAGTCGCCGGCGATCGCGGCGATGCTTTCGATGATGCCGGGTCTGGGGCAGGTGTACGTCGGCTATTACCAGCGCGGGTTCGTCCATGCACTGGTGATCGCCAGCCTGGCCACGATCCTCAGCTCGGAAAAGGTCGAGGCGGCCGCCCCCCTCTTCGGGCTGTTCATGGCGTTCTTCTGGCTGTACAACGTCATCGACGCGGCTCGCCGCGCGTCGCTGTACAACGACGCTCTCGCGGGGAACCCCTCGATCGAGCTGCCGGCGGACTTCAGGGCGCCCGGATTCCGCGGATCGATCGCGGGCGGCATCACGCTGATCGCCGCGGGCTTCGTCCTCCTGCTCCACACGCGCTTTGGCGTGTCCCTGGATTGGGTCGAGGAGTGGTGGCCGGTCGCTCCGATGATCCTCGGCGCCTATCTCCTCGGCCGCGCCATTCTGGAGCGGCGGACGTCCGGGCCGGGCGGCGCGAGCGCTTCCTAGGCGCTATACTTCCAGACGAAGGCCGGGACCATCGCGGTCCTGGACCATTCGCTCCTGGAGGTGACCATGCGGACATCGCACCGGTTTCTGGCCGCGCCGACGCTCGCCCTTCTCCCGCTACTGGCCCTGGCCGCGGACAAGGGTGCCGACAAGGGGAAGATGCCCGAGTCGGATCCGTTCGGACACTACACCGTCGATCAGGTGGAACGGCGGCTCGGCAAGCCGAGCGTCTACGTGTTCGATGGCAACGACGCCG
>DATFVU010000249.1:0-4710 GCA_035260145.1 Candidatus Polarisedimenticolia bacterium
CATGGGGCTTCTCAAGGGAAGGATCGAGGACTACAGCTCCCCGCTCGTCGGGGTTCCGGTCCGACTGTATACCGGCTACTTCTTTCTCAAATACGGGCTCGAGAAGGTCACCCGCGGGTTCGGAGGTGCGGAGCTCCACGAGACGCTGGCGAAATGGGCCGCGGGACCGGCCTATGATTTCTACATTCCGTTCCTTCAGAGGATCGCCATCCCGCACGCCGGGCTGTTCGCTCCTCTGGTGGCTTACGGAGAACTGGCCGTCGGCGTCCTGCTGCTGGCCGGCTGCGTGACCCGGCTGGCGGCCCTGGGAGGGATCTTTCTCTGCCTGAACTTTCTGTTCGCCAGCGGCGTCCCGATCGTGAGCACCGAGATGCCGTCCGTCTTCCTGCTGCTCCTACTGACCGTCTACCTGACCGCCCCCGGCAGGGTCGTCGGAGTGGACGGGCTGCTCAAACAGCGGGTGCCTTCCTGGGTCGCCTGAGAGGACGGCGCCTCGATTCCTCTATAATCCCGCCATGCTGCACAACGTCCCGGTGGCGCGCATTCTCGGATTCCTGTTTCTCGCGAGCCTGATCATTCTGGGCCTGATCACCTACGACGGCTACCGCACCACGGCGGGCACGCTGTCCGCCACGGCCCACATCCGCTTCGCGCTGTTCGGGATCGTCATCGTCCTGTTCACGCACACGATGAGCCTGTTCTATTTCGTCGGAACCGGCAGCCGGATCAAGAAGGTCGTGAAGGAGTATGCCCTGCCCGCGGGCCTCGTCGAGCGAACGCGCAGGATCAAGGCCCGGCTGTTCCCCTGGCTGACGTTCACGCCTCTCGTCACCATGGCCGCATTCATCATCGGCGGCGGCGCGCACACCCGCGCCATCCCGGCGTGGGTGCATGGCGCGCTGGCTCTCCTGGCTCTGGGGATGAATCTGATGACGGCGATCCTGGCCGTCGTCTGCATCTCCGACAACGTCACCCTGATCGAGGAGGTCGACGAGGCGCTGCCGGAGTCCGCGGCGGACCTGCCCTAGGCCCCGCCCAGGACCAGGGTCAGGGCGATGCCCACCTCGATGTGGTCCTGGTCGCCGCGCGAGGCGGAGCTGTAGCGCACCTGGCGCGCGTCGATGCGGAAGCCGACCTTCTCACTCCCGAAGAAGCGTATCCCCCCGCCGTAGTTGTACATGAAGCTGTTCTCGTCCCCGACCAGACTGTCCAGGGTCGCGAGCAGATCGGGGTCGGCCGTCTGGCCGAACATGCTGGTATTGACCAGCCCGATGCCGCCGGCCGCGAACGCGACGACCTTGTCGCGGTGTTGCAGAAAGAAGTTGTGCACGTAGTTGACGTGGGCGACGATGAAATCGATGCTGACATCCTGCTGCTTCTGGGTATCGCTGACGACCGTGGTGGGGGGAGCGGGCACGGGGTCGCGGTAGACCGTCTTGTGCTGGAAGAAGGTCCCGGTGGTCGATGTGCCGCTGACGCCGAACTCGATCATCTGCCTCTTGTTCCAGTGGTAGGCGAAACGGAAGGCGTACGACATGCTGTCGTCGATCGACGAGGTGGTCACGACCACTTCCCGCTGGTTGTTCGTGCCCGAGACGAAAGTCTGATCGGTCGTCCCATCCCCCAGATTCGGGGCGCTGAAGAAGTAATAGCCTATCTCGGGCGTCACCTCCCAGGCCTTGTCCCGGTTCTGCGCAAACACAGGTCCGGCCAGAAGGGTCCCCGTCACGAACGCCAGAAGCGCCCCCCTCCGGATGGCCGGACCTCGCATCGCTCCCTCACGCACGGGGTGCTATGCGCGGCTTTCGCCGTGCCGCCCCCGGGACAGGCAGTCTGGAAAATGACGGCATACCTTTGCAGAAGCCCCTTCCGGTGTCAAGATCTAAAGTGCCGCGGCGGCCCGCGGGCGCGGCGAAACCGCAGCGCGACGCCTATTCTCCCGGCCGCCCTCCCGTGCGGGCCTTCCCAATAAACTGGCAGCCCCCTAGAATGGACCCGGCATGTCGCGCGATCCCGTGGAACAGCGGACCCTCTGGACGATCAGGCAGGGGCTGAGGAGTCGCAGCTCCGACTGGGTGGTGGTCGAGGAGCCCCTGGAGATCCGCGTGGGCGGCGAGAGCCTGGCCGTGATCATGCGCACGCCGGGGAACGACGTCGAGCTGGCGGCCGGGTTCTGCCTGACCGAAGGCGTGATCCCGTCGGCGGACCGGCTCGGCACCATCCGCCAGTGCGGCGCCGACGACGGCCAGATGAACGTCATCGAGGTCGAGCTGACGCCCGGGGCGAGTTTCGATCACCGGAGACTGCGGCGAAACATGATGGCGAGCGCCGCATGCGGCCTGTGCGGCAAGGCATCCCTGGAGGCACTGGCGACGCACGCCTCGCCGGTGATATCCGATCTGCGCGTCGGACGCGATGTTCTGGAGTCCCTGCCGGAGCGTCTGCGGGCCGCCCAGGAAAGCTTCGGACGCACCGGCGCCCTGCACGCCTCCGGTCTGTTCGACGCGCAAGGCCGGCTGCGCGTCTGCCGCGAGGACGTCGGGCGCCACAACGCCGTCGACAAGGTGGTCGGCCGGACCATCCTGGATGGCCGGCGGACGGACGACGCGATCCTGCTGGTCTCGGGTCGAACCTCGTTCGAGATCCTGCAGAAGGCGGCCGTCGCCGGCATCCCGATCGTGTGCGCCATTTCCGGGCCCACCACGCTCGCGATCGAGACCGCCCGGGCGTTTCGCATCACGCTCGTGAATTTTCTGCGCGGCAGCGACATGAACATCGCGTCATGCCCGGAGCGCATCGATGAAGGATGACACCTCCCCCATCGTGTAAGATCGTCCGGAGAAAGGACGGAGGGTGGCCAGCGTCATGGGCGAACCGGGTTATTTTCAGCGCGGATTCGGCCTGAAAGACGAGATCCGGCCGGAGCTCCAGGCCGACTATCACAGCGGCATCGTGGAGCGCCTCAAGGCCTCGGAGCATCGTCTGCGGGCCGGCACGCTCACGTTCATCCTCGCCCGCGAGTTCGGTTTCTGCTACGGGGTGGACCGCGCCGTCGAGTACGCCTACGAGACCCGCAGAAAATTTCCCGACCGCGCCATCTACCTGGTCGGCGAGATCATTCACAATCCGCACGTCAACGCCCGCCTCAAGGAGATGGGCATCCGGTTCCTGCGGGAGGTGGATGGCGGCGGCCCGGGCTTCGAGGTGGTCCGCCCGGAGGACGTCGTCATCCTGCCCGCGTTCGGAGTGACGGTGGAGGAGATGGCGCGTCTCAGAAGGAGCGGCTGCGTCATGGTCGACACGACATGCGGGTCGGTCCTCAACGTCTGGAAGAACGTGGACCGCTTCTCGGCGACCGGGTTCACCGCGCTCATCCACGGCAAGTACGCTCACGAGGAGACCCGCGCCACCGCCTCACGCACCACGCAGTATCCGGGGGGACGCCACCTGGTCGTGCGGGACCGGGCCGAGGCCGAACTCGTCTGCGACTACATCCGGCGCGGAGGCGACAAGGAGGCGTTTCTCGCCCGCTTCGCCTCCGCCTGCTCCCCCGGCTTCGACCCGGACGTCGACCTCGAGCGGATCGGCCTGGCGAACCAGACGACCATGCTCTCCTCGGAGTCTCTGGAGATTCAGGGAATGATCCGCGGCGCCCTCTCCGATCGGCACGGCGAGACCGAGATCCCCAATCGTTTCCGGGCCTTCGACACCATCTGCAGCGCCACCCAGGATCGCCAGGACTCGGTGCTGGCGTTGCTCGCCGAGAAGCCCGATCTGTTCGTGGTGATCGGAGGGTACAACAGCAGCAACACCAACCATCTCGCGGCCCTGGCGGGAAAGAGCGTCCCGACCTACCACATCGAGGATGCCTCGTGCATCATGGGGCGTCACGCCATCCGTCACAAGCCGTTCGGCTCGCCGGCCGAGACCACCACGCGGGACTGGCTGCCGGACGGCCCCGCAACGGTCGGCCTGACGGCCGGGGCTTCCACTCCCAACAACAAGATCGGCGAGGTGGTCGCCACCATCGCCGCGCTGCGCGGGACCAGGGATCTATAAGCGGAGAGCGCCGGCGCCGGGTCCGGACGCTCAGTGAACGCCCTTGCCGGAGGGATCCTTGCGCGCGGCCTGCCGCAATGAGATCTCCCGCCAGCGCTCCTGGAGGATCTCGGACAGCAGACGGCAGCGATCCCGCACGTCGTCCAGGCTCAGGAGCCTCATCTTGAGCTGCGACTCCATCGCCAGGCTCTGGCAGAGGGTGTTCACCACGGCGGCAAACGGGACGTCGCTGTCGAGCGCGAGCGGCAGCGAAACGCGCCCCGAGATCTCCTGGAGGAGTCCGGCGCAGGCGGCCAGGAGGCGCCTCTTGTCCTCCTCCACTCCGGGGCCGTCCCGCTCATTGACGTCCTCGAGGATGCGCACGCGCGCCACGCGGTACGGGGTCTCCTTTTCGAAGGACTGCACCTCGACACGCGCCAGGCCCCGCAGACGGATGTTGAACCTGCCGTCCGGAAGGAGCACCTCCTCTTCGATGAGACCCGCGCAGGCGAGCGGAAAGATGTCGGGGCTTCCGTCGTATCCCCGCTCCCACCCCGGTTTCAGGAGCGCCATGGCGATCAACCGATCGCCCTTCAGCGCATCGTCCGTCATCTCCCTGTAGCGCGGCTCGAAGATGTGCAGGGGCAGCGAGGCGTGCGGGAAGAAGACCAG
>DATFVU010000250.1:0-5733 GCA_035260145.1 Candidatus Polarisedimenticolia bacterium
CGCGAGCGCGGCCGCGACGCGGCCTGTCTTTCGCGCAGGTAGGTCTCGTCCTCCTCCTCTTCGTGCGGCTCGGGATCTTCCTCTTCGTCCTGGTCAGCGAGAAGCATTCCGATCTGCTCCGCCTCCCTCAGGACGGCCTCGGCGAGCATCGCAGGCTCCTCGCGCAGCGTCGTCTTGATCGAGGCCGCCGCCTTGGCGGTCGCCTTGACCAGCGCCGACTCTTCCAGGATCGGCTTGGCCCCGCGCCCCTTGCGCGCGGCCGCCTTGCGCCCGGCTCCTCCGCGGGTCCTCTTCGCGCTCTTGCGTCGTCCCCTGTCTCGTTTCATGTCGCGCGCTCCGCTATCCGGCCTTCGAACGCAGGAAGATCCCCTGCGGATCCAGCTCCCGGCGGATGATCCGGATCTCCTCCGCGGTGGGCGGCGGGGTCTCGGTCAGGTCCTGCGCGACCCGCACGTCCCAGCCGATGTTGTCCTTGATTGTCTGCAGCGTGACGCCGGGGTGAATCGAGACCAGCACCATCTCCCTCGTCCCGGAATCGAAGCGGTACACGCCCATGTCGGTGATCACCAGCTCCGGGCCCCCCTTCAGCCCAAGCGTCTCGCGCTCGCGCCCGCCGCGCAGATACCCGGGGCTGGTGATGAAATCCACCTTCTCCGGCAGGGTGCGCTTCGAGTTGCCGATGGTGATCACCACCTTCTTCGCGAGGGCGGCGATCTCGCAGGCGCCGCCGCTCCCGGGCAGGCGCACCTTGGGCTTCCTGTAATCGCCGATGACCGTCGAATTGATGTTCCCGTAGCGGTCGACCTGCGCCCCGCCGAGGAAGCCGACGTCGATCAGCCCGCGCTGCAGGTAGAGATTGAACACGTCGAGCATGGGCACGACGGCCAGGGAGCCGGTCACCAGACACGGATCACCGATCGAGATCGGCAGCCGCTTCGGCACGCAGCCGACGGCGCCCGACTCGTAGATCATGCAGATCCCGGGGGCGTGCAGGCGGTAGGCGAGGTTGACGGCGAGCGACGGCACGCCGATGCCGACGAAGACGACGTCGCCGTTCTTCAGCTCCTTCGACGCCCGCGACACCATCAACTCGGAGGTCGTGTAGTCCGTCATCTCCCGCCCCGTCAGAAGCCGTAATTGACCGGATCGCACAGCTGCCGGTCCGCCTGGAGCTCGGAAACCCGCGTCCCCATCTTCTCCTTGTAGGCGGCGCGGTCGGGAAGGCCATACACCCACTCGTCGAGATACTTCTGAAAGGTCGTCTCGTCGCGCGACACCGCGTCCCACTTCACGTAGAAGTCGTTGTCGCGATCGTAGGCGCCCTGCACGAAGGACGGATGGGCGCCGAACGGCTCGCACACCACGGCGCTGACGATCGTCCCCGGGATGAGCGTCCGGTTCGGGTCGGAGCGGATGACCGAGGCGTCGACCACCTCCTCCACCGTGACGATGACGCGCCGGCTCGCGAACGCCGCCTCCTTCTGCACGCCGTACAGTCCCCACACCTGCGTGTTCCCTTCGGCGTCGGCCCGCTGGGCGTGCACGATCGTCACGTCGGGATGGAGCGCCGGGACGCACCACAGTTCCTCGTCGGCGTACGGCGAGCGCACCTTCTTGAACCCGGGATTGACCTCGGTCAGATCGGTGCCCGGATAGTTGCGCGTCGGCAGAAACGGCAGATTCGACGCCCCCGCCATGAAGCGCAGCACCATGCCGAAGTGGGTGTATTCCTCGATCTCGAGCGGCCGGGGCTTCCCCTGCTCGACGGCCCGCCGGAAGGCGTGCAGCGGTCCGACCCCCGGGTTGCCGGCCCAGGAGAAGATCATCTTGCGGGCGCAGCCCGCGAAGATCAGCTGGTCGTAGATCAGGTCGGGCGTCAGGCGGGCGAGCGTCAGGTCGCGCCGGCGCTGACGGATGATCTCGTGTCCCGCGGCGAACGGGATGAGATGGGTGAAGCCCTCCATGATGACGAGGTCGCCGTCGCGCACGAAACGCGCGATCGCCTCCTTCATGGTCATGAGTTTTGCCACGGTGATCACAACCTCCGGCGGATGCCCTCCCCCGGCGGAGCGGCGCTCACGAAAGGCCCGTCCCGGCCGGGCTTTCGGCCGCGTCCGCGGGGTGCATCGGAGTTCCGCGCGGGGCCGGAATGTTAGCACAGGCGCCGCGACACGCGCCTCTGGCATAATACGCGCCGCTTCAGCGCGGGGGACGCATCCATGACGACACGACGCGCGATTCGGGCGATGGTTGGCCCGGCGAGCCTGGCCCTGGCGCTTGTTCTCTGCATGGGCTGCGCCGGGAAGAATCAGGAGGAAACGACCGCCACGGTTTCCGGCGGCGGCGAAGGGACGCCCGCCTCCTCGGAGGGCGGGAACACGGCGCTCGCCCCGGTTCCCTCTCACCAGACGGAGATGCCCGGCCAGGGTTCGATGTCGGATATGGCCCCGCACGGACAGGCGGCCGGGGGCGCAGCCGGGCATCTGACCTGGACGGCCCCGCAGGGCTTTATCGAGGAGCGACCGAAATCGTCGATGCGCATGGCGCAGTATCGCCTGCCCGCCTCGCCGGGCGACACGGAGGACGGCGAGTGCGTCGTCTACTACTTCGGCGCGGGACAGGGAGGGGACGTGAAATCGAACCTCGATCGCTGGGCCTCCCAGTTCACCGGGCCCGGATCGACGACGCCGAAGCTCTCGACGTCGAAGGCGGGGGGGCTCAGCATCGACAGGGCGGAGGTGCGGGGGACCTACACGCCGTCCCCCATGGCGATGGGAGGCGGGCCCGAGCCGCAGCCGAAATCGCACTACATGCTGCTCGGTGCTATCGTCCCCGGGCCCGACGCCAACTGGTTCTTCAAGTGCACGGGACCGGAGAAGACGATGGAGGCGAACCGCGCCGGTTTCGACTCGCTCCTCGCCTCCATTCAACCGGCACACTGATCCCCGCTTTCGCACGTGACTCGCGTCGTGAACCCGCTTCAGCCGGTTCGAACCGGCCGGGAGGATCACATGACACAGCGACGGTCAGGACGTTGTCTCGTTCCGGCGATGATGATCGCCTCGATGCTGCTGCTCTCGTTCGGCGCCGCGAGCCCGCAGGGGGGCGGACCCGCGGGAGCGACGCCGCAGGAGATGGTGGCGACCTACAGCACCCTGGCCGACGCGATCCTCGCGGTCAAGAAGACCGAGGCGAACCTGGTGCGCTCCATCCTCGGCGCGACCTATGCCCACGCCCGCATCCAGCTGGAGCGCGCGCGCCAGGCGATCAAGGGAAACGACGCGAAGGGGAGCCAGACCGCTCTCGAGAACCTGGCGGCGGCCGTGGCGCAGCTCGGCACCGAAGGGGACAGCGCCGTCGGCGGGGTCCGCAAGCGCCTGCTCGAAGGGGGACATCACCACAATGCCGACGGCGAGGCGAAGGGGATCTATGACCAGGGGTACGTCGTCGTCACCCGGACCGCGAAACAGGCCTTCCTCGACGCCTCCAAGTCGATCGGCGCGCTCGCCCGGGCGCCGAAGGCGGACGCGCTCGAGGCCGAGTGGAAGAAGGTGGAGACGGCATGGGCCGGAATGATGAAGTGAGGCGCCGGCCGACCCGCCGCCCCATGTCCGGATGAGTCGCGGGCGCCTTGACGGCGTCTTCTGTTTCGGTGCCGTCGGCCTGTGCCTCCTGACCTGCGCCTGCGACGGCGCCCCGGCCGGAGGCGGCCGCTTCCGGTTCGTCGACGTCGCCCCCGAGGCGGGCGTGACGCGCGTCGTCCTTGCCGGGCGCCCCGGCAAGGACCATCTCCTCGATTCGGCCGGCTCGGGGGCCGCGTTCCTTGACTACGACCGCGACGGGCGGCTCGATCTCTACATCGTGAACGGCTGGCGCCTCGACGGCTCGCGCATCGTCGAGCGCGGCCGGAACGCGCTGTACCACGGGCTTCCCGGTGGCCGGTTCGAGGACGTCACCGATCGGGCGGGTGTTTCCGGCGAGGGGGAGTGGGGGGCGGGCGTCGCGGTCGCCGACTTCGACGCCGACGGCTGGCCGGACCTGTTCGTCACCAACTTCGGCCGGAACGTCCTGTACCGAAATCGCGGCGACGGCACCTTCGAGAACGCGGCGCGCCGCCTCGGCGTCGAGGCGCCGGGGTGGAACACCGGGGCGGCTTTCTTCGATGCGGACGGCGACGGCGACCTCGATCTCTACGTCGCCTCCTACATCGACTGCACGCTGGACGACGTCCTGCAGGCCAGGCCGACGCTCGATTGGAAGGGGCTCGAGAAGGTGGCGTTCGGCCCGTTCGGCCTGAAGGGGGCGCCCGATCACTTCTTCCGATCGGACGGCGGCCGGCGGTTCGTGGACGCCACCGTCGAGGCCGGGCTCGAGGACCGGGGCCTGGCCTACGGCTTCGCGGTGCGCGCCGCCGACTACGACGACGACGGGGATCCCGACCTGTACGTCGCAAACGATTCCGATCCCAACTACCTGTACCGCAACGAGGGGAACGGCACCTTCAGGGAGATCGGCGTCTGGTCGGGATGCGCCCTGGACGCGAACGGCGCGGCCCAGGCGAGCATGGGGATCGCCGTGGGGGACGTCTCGGGCGACGGCCGGCCCGACATCTTCGTCACCAATTTCGCGGAGGACTTCTCGACACTGTACCGCGGCCTCGGCAACGGCCTGTTCGAGGACGCCAGCGAGGAGACCGGCGTCGGTCCCATCACCTACAAGCCGATGTCGTGGGGGACGGCGTTCGCCGATTTCGACAACGATGGCGACCTCGACCTGGTGGTGGCCAACGGGCACATCTATCCGCAGATCGATCGACATCCCGAGATCGTCGGGACCTTCAAACAGAAGAATCTCCTGCTGGAGAATCGCGGCGGAACGTTCCACGACGTCACGGTTTCGGCCGGCCCCGGGTTCGAGGCGGACAACTCCGGCCGCGGCCTGGCGGTCGGCGACTACGACAACGACGGAGACCTGGACATCCTGATCACGAGCCTCGACGCCCCGCCGGCGCTCCTGCGAAATGACGGTGCCCGCGGCTCCTGGGTGGAGGTGATCTGCGAGACTCCCGGCGGCCCGGCGATCCCGATCGGCACAAGCGTCACGGTGACCGCGGCGGGGCGGGCGCAGCGCCGTGACATCGCCTCGGGCGACTCCTACATGAGCAGCCACGACCCGAGGCTCCACTTCGGATTGGGGGAGGCGCAGAGCGTCGAGAGGATCGACGTCCGCTGGCCGGACGGCACGCACTCGATCCGTGAAAACGTGCCGGCGCGTCAGGCGATCACGATCCGGAAGGGATCGTGAATGGCGATCAGACGTTGCGGAGCGCCAGCACCTCGCGCGCCGGGGTTCGGTCGCCGGTGCAGGAGATCCTGCGGGGGGCGCGGAGTCTCAGAAGGCGGTAGCCCGCCGCCTCGTAGAGCCTGACGATCCTCTCCGTGGCCTGGTTCGACAGGACCACCGGCCCCTTGTGCGTCGCCAGCCAATCGACGAGACGGACCTGGTCGTCCCAGGTGAACCCTTCCTTGGCGTAGTGCGTGAACTCGACGTCGTAGGGGGGATCGGCGTAGACGAAGTCCCCCTTGTGAAGCGACACCTTCTCGAAGTCGGTGCTCGCGAACTGCCAATCGGCGAACAGCCGCCGGTAGACAGAGAAGTCGCGCCGGTAGGAGATGCGCCTGTAGCGCCCGAACGGCACGTTGAATCGGCCGCGGCGGTTGAATCGGCAGAGAC
>DATFVU010000251.1:0-7485 GCA_035260145.1 Candidatus Polarisedimenticolia bacterium
CGATGCCGAGAGTCCTGCGCCGCATCGGGACGCTGCCGACGATGGGGGCCTCGGTCCTGGTCGCCTCCGTGCGGTGGTGGATCTGCGCCGCGACCGCCGACCCCGTCGCGATGGTGCTGGCGCAGGCGATGCACGCCGCGACCTATGCGGCGTTTCACGTGGCCGCGGTGACCCACACGCATCGCCTGTTCGGCGAGGAGCACCGCTCCAGCGGGCAGGCCGTCTACTCCTCGGCCACCTACGGTCTGGGGAACGTGCTCGGCATGTTCCTGAGCGGCGTGCTGTACGACCGCACGACCATGGCCAACCTGTTCGCCGGGGCCTCCGCCACCGCCCTGCTCAGCGGGTTCCTGGTGGTCGCCGCCGCGCGGAAGGAGGCCGCATCCGGACTATAATCGCGCCGCCGATGAGCGAACTTACGCGGGAGGGGGAGCGCTATGGACGGCCCGTCGTCAGGATAGGGCACAGTCCCGATCCGGACGACGCGTTCATGTTCTACGGACTCGCCTCGGGGAAGGTCGAGGCGCCCGGATACCTGGTCGAGCAGGTGCTGAGCGATATCGAATCGCTCAACCGTCTGGCGCTGCGGGGCGAGATCGAAGTGACCGCAGTCTCGATCCACGCCTACGCGTACCTGTCGGACCGCTACCTGCTCCTGCCGTGCGGGGCGAGCATGGGGGACGGCTACGGGCCGATCGTGGTCGCGCGACGCCCGATGGATCTGGCGGAGCTCAAGGCGACGACCGTCGCCGTGCCCGGCCGCCTCACGTCCGCCGCGCTGGCGCTGCGTCTGGCCGTTGGAGACGTGGCGACGGAGGTCATGCCGTTCGACGCCATCCTGCCCGCGGTGGCGCGCGGCGAGCGGGAGGCCGGTCTCCTGATTCACGAGGGGCAGCTGACCTACGGCCGCAGCCGGGTGCACAAGGTCCTGGACCTGGGGGAGTGGTGGATGCGCGACACCGGACTGCCGCTGCCCCTGGGTGGCAACGCCATACGGCGCGATCTCGGCGGGCCGGCCATCGCGGAGATCGGCGCGTTCTTCAAGAAAAGCATCGAATTCGGGTTGACCAACCGCCAGGAGGCGCTGACCTACGCGATGGAGTTCGGTCGGGGGATCGAGCGGCCGCTGGCGGACCGCTTCGTCGGAATGTACGTCAACGAATACACCCTCGACTATGGCGAGCGCGGGCGCCGGGCCATTGAGACGTTCCTGGCGCGCGGCCACGCCTCCGGTGCGCTGCCGCACCGCCCCTCCGTCGAGTTCGCCGCCCTCCCGTCATGAGCCCGCCCCAGGACGTCGCGGCCGGCACGGTCGCGCAATACCGTGCGGCGCGCGAGGACGCCGTCCTGTCCGATCGGTCGGACCTGGGCCGGCTGCGCATCGAGGGGGCCGACGCCCAGGACCTGCTGCACCGGCTGACGACCAACGACATCCTCTCGCTCGAGCCCGGGACAGGCACCGCGGCGGCCTTCGTCACAGCCAAGGGGCGGCTCATCGATCTCGTCACGCTCCACAGGCTCCGGGATCTCATGATGTGCGTGACCGGCCCGGGACGCGGCGCCGCCGTCGCCGCGCACATCGATCGCTACACCTTTCGCGAATCGGTCCGGGTGACGGACGCCAGCCTCACGCTCGGCACGCTGGCCATCTACGGGGCGCGCGCCCTCGACCGGGTCGCGGGCCTGTTCGGGCGCGACGCCGCCTCGCGGCCGCCGCATCATGCGGCCGAGGTCGAGCTCAAGGGCGCGCGCGCCCTCCTGGGGCGCTGGTTCCCTCTGGCAGGGGAGGCCTACCACCTGACCGCCGACGCCGGCGCGCTCGCCATCCTGCGCGGTGCCATCCGGGAAGCGTGCGGCGATCTCCTCGAGGCGGGACCGGAGTGCGTCGAGGTCCTCCGCATCGAGGCGGGGCTGCCGGCGGCTGGACGGGAGGTGACCGAGGAGTACAACCCCTGGGAGGCGCGCCTCGGCGACGCGATCTCCCTCAACAAGGGATGCTACGTCGGTCAGGAAGTGGTCGCCCGCCTGAACACCTACAAGAAGGTTGCGAGGTATCTCGTCCGCCTGCGCGTCCTCGGGGACGTGCCGGCGCCGGGCGCGCGCCTGGAGCGTGACGGCGAAGGAACGATCGGAACGCTCACCAGTGCCGCCCGCGTGCCGGGGGAGGATCGCGTCGTCGCCCTGGGATACGTGCGCGACGAGGACGCCGGGGCGGGCGGCACGATCACGGTCGTGGACGGCGAGCGCCGATTCCGGGCCGAAATCCAGGGGCTCGCCCGTTGAGGAGAAAGCGCGCGGCGGCGCGGGCCGCCCTTCTCCTGGTTGGCCATGGCAGCCGCGTCGCGGCAGCCAACCTCCTCCTGCGCCGCCTGGCCCGGGATCTGCGGACCCGGTTCCCCGGACGAATCATCGAGATCTGCTTCCTCGAGGCGGCCCGTCCCGGCATCCCGGCGGGGATCGAGGCGTGCGTGTCCCGCGGCGCATCGCGAATCCTTTTGGTGCCCTACTTCCTCTATTTGGGAGGGCACGTGAGGCGCGACCTGCCCGCGGCCGCGGCGCGCGGCCGGACGCGGCACCGGGGTCTGCAGATCCGGATCGCGGCGCCCCTGGGGGCGGACCCGCGTCTGGTCGCGCTCGTGACACGGCGCGTCCGGCGGGGACTGCGCGACTCCCGCTGGATCTGACGGCGGGGCCCCGGAAGGGGTCGCGAGCGCCATGCTATGATACCGGCCCTCATCGAGCCTGAGGCAGATGCGCGCGAGCGTCCGCGAGACGGACCGGGGAGCGATGCTGCGTGACCAAGCTCAACGAAGCTGACAAGAAGCAGGGAAGTCCGGGATCGGCCGCGAACCCCAGGAACGTCATCATCCTCGGGTCGGGGTGCGCCGGTCTGACGGCGGCGATCTACGCCGCCCGCGCCAACCTGAAGCCGCTTCTGGTGGACGGCCACGAGGCGGGCGGCCAGCTCAGTCTCACCACCGACGTGGAGAACTTCCCGGGCTTCCCGGAGGGGATCCAGGGGCCGGAGCTGATCGAGAGGATGCGCAAGCAGGCGGCGCGTTTCGACACGGAATACCTGACCGGTGAGGCCAGGTCGGTCGACCTGTCGAAGCGCCCCTTCCGTCTGACGATCAATTCGCATGGGGATCTCTACACGCGGACTCTCATCATCGCCACGGGAGCGTCGGCGCGCATGCTCGGGCTTCCCTCGGAGAAGAGTCTTCTGGGCCGCGGCGTGTCCACCTGCGCCACCTGCGACGGCTTCTTCTTCCGCGGCAAGGAGATCGTGGTCGTCGGCGGCGGCGACTCCGCCATGGAGGAGGCGAATTTTCTCACCAAGTTCGCGGACAAGGTGACCATCGTGCACCGCCGCGACACGTTCCGGGCCTCGAAGATCATGCAGGACCGCACCCTCAAGAACCGCAAGATCGTGGTCGCATGGGACAGCGTCGTGGAGGAGGTGGTCGGGACAGACAAGGTCAGCGCGGTCCGCCTGAAAAACTTGAAGACCGGCCGGGTCTCCGAGATCAAGGTCGAAGGGGTGTTCGTTGCAATCGGCCACACCCCGAACACGAAGATCTTCGAGGGTCAGATCGATCGCGACAAGGCCGGCTACATCGTCACGCGCGAAGGCAGCCGGACGAGCGTTCGAGGCGTGTTCGCCGCGGGGGACTGCCAGGATCACGTCTACCGCCAGGCGGTGACGGCCGCCGGCAGCGGCTGCATGGCCGCCATGGACGCAGAGCGCTTTCTCGAGGCCGAGGGGCACTGAAGCCCGGACCGATCGCGGAGGAAGCGGTGGGCGATCTTCTGGAAGAGCTTCTCGATTCGCTCGACCGGGCGCTGGTGCTCCTCAAGGCGCGGTCCGAGGCGCGCTTCAGCGCCGACGTGGAGAACCTGCAGCGGATCAAGCGCATCCTCGAGGGGCTGGATCCCGTGGAAGTCGAAGCCCTGCTGGAGGACGAGGAGGAATGAGGGGAGGGATTGGTGCCGGAGGCGGGATTTGAACCCGCATGCCTTTTGGGCGCCACCCCCTCAAGATGGTGTGTCTGCCAGTTCCACCACTCCGGCACGCCGGCGCGGTGTGAGCCGCGCGACGACTGAAACCCGAACAGGATAGCCGAGGGACTTACTTCGGAGCCGGGCTCTTCGCGGGCTCCGGGGCGCCCGCAGGCGGCGCCGCGGCCTTCCCCGCCTCGCTCCCGCCCGCCTCTCCGGGAGGCGGCGATCCCGCGGCCGGAGTCGGGGAGGCGGGTGCCGCGACCGGCGCCGGCGCCTGCTCCAGAACCGATCCGGTGCGGCGCGAGCCGAGGATGGCGAGGCTGAGCGACGTGATCATGAACAGAATGGCCGAGATGGTCGTGGCCTTGGTCAACACGGTCGCGGCGCCGCGGCTCCCCAGGGCGGTCTGACTGCCGCCCCCGCCGAACGCCCCGGCCAGGTCGGCCGCCTTGCCGCTCTGCAGCAGGACCACTCCGATCAGGACAACGCAGACGATGACGTGCACGCCGATCAGCAGGTATTCCATCCCGTCCTTCTCTCCTCCCGAAGCCCGTTAACCTAGCACAGGACCGAGGACCGGGGCAATGCCGCTCAGGCCGCGCTCTGGAAGGCGGCGATGCGCGCGAAATCTCCCGCTTTCAGCGACGCCCCTCCGACCAGGACGCCATCGATGCCCGGGCTGTTCATCAGCTCGTCGACGTTGTGGGGCGTGACGCTGCCGCCGTACAGGACGCGCACGCCCGCGGCCTCTTTCCCGAAGACGGTCCGGATCTCCCGGCGGATGAGATCGTGCATCTGCACCGCCTGAGCGGCCGTTGCCGCGTGGCCCGTTCCGATCGCCCACACCGGCTCGTAGACGACCTGGAGGCGGGCCGCCTCGCCCGGCTCCACGGCCTGGAGGCCGCGAAGCAGCTGCGTGAGGACCACCGATTCGGCGCGGCCCGCGGCGCGCTCCGCCTCGTCCTCACCGACGCACAGGATCGGGTTCAGACCGCAGCGCAGCGCGGCCCGTATCTTCAGGCTCGCAACGCGATCGCTCTCTTCGAGGTGGCGGCGCCTCTCGGAATGAGCCACGAGCACGTACGACACACCGGCGTCCTGCAACATCACTCCCGAGACCTCGCCCGTGTACGGTCCCTCGTCCTCCCAGAAGAGGTCCTGGGCGGCGAGCTGGATAGCACTACCCTTCAGGAGCGCCCCCACGGTGGTCAGGGCGGGGAACGCGGGGGCGATCGCCACCTCCCGATCGACGGGCGATCCGAGACGGGGGAGGAGGGCCCGCGTGTAGCCCGCCGCCTCGGAGGCGGTCAGATGCATCTTCCAGTTGCCGAGCACGAGGGGCCGGCATCCGGGAGTCATCGGGGGCCCTGCACGCCGCCCCCGGCGTCAGCCAGGGCCGCAACACCCGGCAGCTCGACACCCGCTAGAAATTCCAGCGAGGCGCCGCCTCCGGTCGACAGGTGAGAGAAGGAGGACGAAAGACCCAGCTTGTTGATGGCCGCGATCGAATCGCCGCCGCCCACGACGCTCCATCCCCCGGTCGCCGCGACGGCGCGGGCCATGGCGCGCGTGCCTTCGTCGTACGGCGCCACCTCGCACAGACCCAGCGGGCCGTTCCAGAAAACGGTGCGTGCCGGCGCCACCGCAAGGGCGTACGCCTCGCGCGTCCTGGGGCCGACGTCCAGGCCAACCCAGCCGTCGCCGATGGCGGGCCCCGGGGTCACCTCGCAGGCCTGGCCCGGCGCGGGAGAGCGCGCCACCACGTGGTCGAGCGGGAGCTCGAGGCGCACCCGCGAGGCGGCGGCGCGCGTCAGGATGGCTCTGGCCTGATCGATCCGGTCGTCCTCGGAGCGCGACGCCCCGATCGACACGCCGCGCGCCTTCAGGAAGGTGTAGGCCATGGCGCCTCCGATCAGGAGGGCAGTGACCTTGTCGATGAGGTTCAGGATGAGGTCGATCTTGTCCGACGTTTTGGCGCCCCCCAGGATGGCCACGTAGGGCGTCTCGGGACGATCGCGCAGCCGCGTCAGGGCCTCGATCTCCGCCTCCATCAACAGGCCGGCGGCGGGACGCGGGAGGTGCCGCGTGATCCCCACGACGGAGGCGTGCGCCCGGTGGGCGCTGCCGAAGGCATCGTTCACGTAGCGCTCGGCCGGCGAGGCGAGTTGACGGGAGAAGGCCTCGTCGTTCGCCTCCTCCTCGGGGTGAAAGCGCAGATTCTCCAGAAGGAGCGACTCTCCCGGGCGCAGACCCCGGGCCAGGGAGTCGACCTCGGGCCCGACGCAGTCGGGCGCCTGGATCACCTTCGTTCCCAGGAGGGCCGCGAGACGATCCGCCACGGGCCTGAGGCTCATCTCCGGCACCGGTTTCCCCTTGGGCCGCCCGAGGTGCGCGGCGATGACCGGCAGGCCCCCCCGCTCCAGGATCGACTTCAGCGTCGGCAGGGAAGCGCGGATGCGCGTGTCGTCCGCGACGCGCGCATCTTTGAGCGGGACGTTGAAGTCGACCCGCACGAACACGCGCCGGCCGCCGACGTCCAGATCGCGCACCGACAGCGCCTTCATCCCGCCTGACCCGACGCGGAATCGACTCGCGACATGTGGCGGACGAGATCGGCGAGGCGCTGCACGTAGCCGCGCTCGTTGTCGTACCACGCCAGAACCTTCAAAAAGCAGCCGCCGTCGATCGTCAGAAGCGGCCCGTCGACGATCGCCGAGCGGCTGTCTCCCAGGTAATCGATCGACACCAGCTCCTCCTCGCTGTAGCCGAGGATACCTCGAAGCGCGCCGTCCGCCGCCGCCCGGAAGGCGGCGCTCGCGCTCTCCACGGTCGCGGGATGCTTCAGGGTCATGGTCAGATCGACGAGCGACACCGCCGAGGCCGGCACACGCACGGCCAGGCAGCGCACCTTCCCGGCCAGACCCGGCATCACGCGGCCGATGGCGAGCGCGGCGCTGGTGGAGGTCGGGATCATCGAAAGCCCGGCGGCCCTGGCCCGGCGCGGGTCGTCGTGCGGCGCATCCACCAGGACCTGGCTGTTCGTGTAGCAGTGGACCGTGGTCATCGCCGCGCGCTCCACGCCGAACGCCTGCTCGGCGACCAGGAGCACCACGGCCATCGCGTTGGTCGTGCAGGAGGCGTTCGACACGACGCGGTGCCGTTTCGGGTCGTAGCTCGCGTGGTTGACGCCGTAGCACACGGTCAGGTCGGCGTCCGCCGAAGGGCTGCTGATCAGGACGCGTCGCGCCCCACCCCTGAGATGCCCCTCCGCCGCGGCCCGCGAGGTGAAGCGGCCGGTGGCCTCGATCACCACGTCCGCGTCCTTCCAGTCGATCTCGGCCGGCCGGGGCGAGCGGGAGCAGCGGATGGTGCGGCCGGCCGCGACGATGCCGCCTTCCGCCGCCCGCACCTCGACGTTGAGTCGCCCGAAAATCGAGTCGTGGCGCAGCAGGTGCGCGAGGATCGGCGGCGCCGCGAGATCGT
>DATFVU010000252.1:0-6445 GCA_035260145.1 Candidatus Polarisedimenticolia bacterium
ATGCTCAGCTCCGCGATCCCCAGTCCGACAAGGATGACCGCCGCGGCCGGATGCGCCGCCATCTCTCCGCAGACGGAAACCCGCAGGCCCCGGTGCGCCGCGGCGTCCGCGATCCGCCGCACCAGATCGAGAATCGCCGGATGCAGCGGCTGGTACAGATAGGAGACCGATTCGTTTCCACGGTCGATCGCCAGGGCATACTGGATCAGATCGTTGGTGCCGATGGCGAAGAAGTCAACCTCGCGCGCCAGGCGATCGGCGATGAGCGCCGCCGCCGGCACCTCCACCATCACTCCCAGAGGGACATCGGGGTCGTACGGCACGCGCCGGGCCTTCAGATCGCGTTGCACGTCACTCAGGATGGCGCGGGCGCGGTGCAGCTCCCCGACATCGCTGACCATGGGCAACAGCATGCGGACCTTGCCGTGCGCCGCCGCCCGCAGGACGCCGCGCAGCTGCGCGCGGAACAGATCCTCGTGCTTCAGGCAGAGGCGGATGCCCCGGAGTCCCAGCACCGGATTGCTCTCGCGTCTTTCCAGGATCGTCGAGAAATATTTCTCGCCGCCCAGATCCAGAGTCCGGATCACGACCTCGTCCGGCAAGGCCTTTTCGGCAAGCTCGCGGTAGGTCCGATAGTGCTCTTCCTCGCCCGGCAGGCCGGGCGCCTCTTTCAGGTAGAGGAACTCCGACCGGTACAGGCCGACCCCTTCCGCGCCAAACCGTCGCGCCGCCAGCATCTCCTCCGGCAGCTCGACGTTGGCCATCAGCCGCACGCGCAGGCCCTCGCGCGTCGTCGCCGGCCGGTCGCGCAGGATGGCCAGTTCGAGCTCGCGACGCGCCTGCAGAGCCCGCCGCTCATGCCACGCCGCCGTCTCGTCCTCGGAGGGGTTGTGCAGCACCAACCCGTCGCCTCCGTCCAGCACCAGGAGGTCGCCGCTGCGCACCCGGGTGCTGGCGGTGCTCAGCCCGGCGACGGCGGGAATCCCGAGGGCGCTGGCGATGATGGCCGTGTGCGACGTCGGCCCGCCTCCGTCGATCGCCAGGCCGATGACGTGCTCGCGGTTCAGCCCCGCCGCGTCCGAGGGGGACAGCGTGGCGCCGACGATGATCACGTCATCCGTCAGCTCGGAGAGATCGTGCCGCCTCTTGCTGCCGCTCAACAACGCCTGGACCCGGGCCGCCACGTCCTCGATATCGGTCCCCCGCTCCCGGAGCTCCTGGTCTCCCAGTTGCGCGAAGACCTGCGTGTATCGGCCGACGACGGTGTGAAAGGCCCACTCGGCGTTGACGCGCTCGCGAGCGATGAGGCGCGTCGTCTCCTGGTGGAGCGCCCGGTCCTTCAGGATCAGGATCTGGGCCTCGAAGACCCGCCCGTACGACTCTCCGGCCTCCCTGCGAATCCTGTCGCGCACCTGGCGCAGCTGGCGCACGGCGCGCCGCACGGCGCGACGGAAACGCAGGACCTCGCGCCTGGCTTCCTCGGCCGTGAGATCGAGACGGAAGATCGCGACGTTCGGCCCCTCCAGGACCAGGGCCCGGCCGATGGCGATTCCCGGGGACACACCGACGCCGCGCATCGCCGCGCCGCCGTCGCCCTCCCCCACCCGGGCCGTCACCGCTCCTCCCCGAAGCGCGCCTGCACCAGATCGACCAGCGCCTTGAGCGCCTCCTGTTCGTCCCCCCCATCGACGTCGAGGGCGAGGCGCGTGCCCTGAGAGGCCACCAGGGCCAGGAGCCCGAGGATCGACTTGCCGTCCGCCGTGCGCGTACCGTGAGAGATCTGGACGCGGCTCTTGAAGCGGCTGGCGACCTGCACGAAGCGGGCCGCGGCGCGCGCGTGCAGCCCGAGGGCGTTCTCGATCACCACCTCCTGGCGGATCACACGAGGCCCCGCCCGAAACCGCTCCGGGGTCTATTCACGTGGGGAGGGATCCAGGTACTCGGTGGCGATGGCGATGGAGCGCTGACCCTGTTCCTTGATGCGGGCCGCCGCCTCCCGGAGCGAGCACTTGTCGCGAATGTTGGCGTACTTGATCAGCATGGGCAGGTTGACGCCCGTGACGATCTCGACCCCGTCCCGCAGAAACGCCAGGGTCACATTGGTCGCCGTGCCGCCGAACATGTCGGTCAGGATCAGCACGCCCCCCCCGGGATCCACGTCGGCGATCGCCTGCTCGACGGCCTGGCGCGCCTGCTGCAGGTCATCGTCCCAGCCGATGGTCAGGGCCTTCAGGCCATCCACCTTCCCCACGATGCGCTCCAGCGCGCGCACGAGTTCGAACGCCAGCCCGCCATGCGTCACCACCAGCACGCCGAACCGCGCCTCCCCAGCCGCCTCGGCCACCAGCGTCATCACTCCCTCTCCAGGTCGCGGTGCGACGCCTTGACCTCGTATCCCCGGTCGCGCAGAGACTGGCTCACGGCCTCCGTCATGGCCACCGATCGATGCCTGCCGCCGGTGCAGCCGATGGCCACGGTCAGGTAGCTCTTCCCCTCGTGGATGTACCTCGGGATCAGGAACGCCACCAGGTCGACGATGCGCGCCAGGAACTCGCGATAGTCCGGGATCGCCTCCAGGTAGTCGGTCACCTCGCGGTCGAGCCCGCTGCGACCGCGGAGACCGTCCACGAAGAACGGATTCGGGAGGAACCGCGTGTCGAACAGCAGGTCCGCCTCCCCCGGCACGCCGTGCTTGTAACCGAAAGATACAACGGAGATGCCGATCGGCTGAGCGCCCGTCTGCGGCGCGAAATGCTCCTGGATGTAGCGCCGCAGCTCGTGCACGTTGAATCGGCTGCTGTCGATGATCAGGTCGGCCCGCTCGCGCAGCGGCTCGAGCATCTGGCGCTCGCGCCTGATCCCCTCCTCCAGCGAGCCGCCGGACGCCAGCGGGTGCGGCCGGCGGGTCTCCGAGAAGCGGCGGATCAGCGCCTCGTCGTCCGCCTCGAAGAACAGCAGGCGGGCCCGGTGGCGCGGGTTGCGGCGCACGGCGTCGAAGATCGCCGGAAACTCCCCGAGAAACGTCCCTTCGCGCACGTCCACGACCAGCGCCGCGCGCCGAAGGTCGGGACGCCGCGCGCACAGGTCGGCGAACACGGGAATGAGCGCCACGGGCAGGTTGTCCACGCAGAAGTGGCCCATGTCCTCGAAGGCGCGGATGGCGAGCGTCTTGCCGGAGCCGGAGAGCCCCGTGATGACGATGATTTCGAACTCGCGCGCCGGCGCCGGGGAGGACGCGCTCACGGTTTCCTCCCGAGCGCGTCCTGGATGCGGCCCGCCAGCTCCTTGGCGGCATGGTAGCCCCTGCGCTTGAGGAGATGGTGGCGCGCCGCCACCTCGAGCAGGATCGACAGGTTCCGGCCCGGGCCGACCGGCATCTCGATGAACGGCAGCTCGGCGCCCAGGATGGTGTATTTCTTCTCGTCCAGGCCGAGCCGGTCGTATACCTTGTCGTTCTGCCAGGGGTCGAGCTTGACCACGAGATCCAGGTCTTTCCTTTCGCGAACGGCCGCGACCCCGTACAGGTCTTTGATGTTGATGATGCCCAGCCCCCGCAGCTCCATGTGGTATCGGCTGACCTCGGGTCCGGTCCCGTTCAGGAGGGCGCCCACCCTGCGGATGGTGACGGTGTCGTCCGAGACCAGACGGTGCCCCCTCAGGATCAGCTCGAGGGCCGACTCGCTCTTGCCGACGCCGCTCTCACCCAGGATCAGCACGCCCACGCCGTAGATGTCGATGAGCGTGCCGTGAAGCGTCAAGGAGGGGGCGAGCCGATCCTCCAGGAACCGTCCGAGGAGATCGATGGCCCTCCCCGTCGCCCGAGGTGTGGACAGGAGCGGGATCGCGAGCCTGTCGGCGGCCTCCAGGAGATCGGGGTGGGGGGCGGCGGCGTGGGTGAGGAGCAGGCAGGGGATCGGCGCCGCGCCGAGACAATCGAGAAGAAGGAGGCGCTGTTCCGGGGAGATGCGCCCGAGATAGGCCACCTCGCTCTTGCCGAGGACCTGCACCGCTCCGGAAAGGAGCGTGTCGGGATGTCCGGCGAGCGCCAGGCCCGGTCTTTCGGGAACGGCGATGACGATTTCGCGCGTCAGACCGGAACGGCCGCCAACCAGGCGCAGGGTCAATTCCGCCGGCGCCTCGGAAAGGAGATCGCCCACCGGCAAGGTGGGACGGGGCGCCTCTCGCTGGTTCAACCTCGTCCTCCGCCTCCCGCGCACCTCTCGAGGAGCGCTGTGGACAGGGCCGCAAATCATGGCCATTCTATGACTTGGGAAAGGGAGTGTCAAGAAATCGCAGGGGCATTTTGGTGGCTTTCCCGGGACTCTTCTCAGGGATTTCTTCGATTGACCATGAGGGGACTGGATGGTATCTTTCGCATCGGCGGCGAGCGCGGTGGCGCTTCCGGATCCGGAGAAAGAAATGGCCACGAAACGAGTCGTCCACATCATCGGCACGGGAACGATCGGCGAGCCGCTCATCGGGCTGTTCGCCGACAGGAAGGACCAGCTGGGTTTCGACGAGGTCACCTTTCACAAGCGGACTCCGCTTCTGACCGATCGCTCCAAAGTGGTGAACCTATTGAAGCGCGGCGCCCGACTTGCCTGCGACGACTCGGCCCGGCGCGGATTCCGGGAGATCGGCATCGAGCCCGCCTACGAGCACCACGAGGCGCTGCGGCAGTCGACCGTGGTGATCGACTGCACCCCCTCGGACGTCGGCCTGCAGAACAAGAAGGAGATCTACGAAAAATACGCGCACAACACCCTGGGATTCATCGCGCAGGGCTCGGAGTTCGGATTCGGCAAGATGTACGCCCGGGGTATCAATGACCGCACCCTGAAGAAGGGCGTCGACCAGTACATCCATGTGGTGTCGTGCAATACGCACAACCTGGCGGTGATCATCGACCTGATCGCACTCCGGGATCAGGGAGCCGGCAACCTCACCGAAGGGAGATTCACCTGCATTCGCCGCTCCAACGACATCAGCCAGGACAGCTCCTTCGTCCCCTCGCCGCAGGTCAATCGTCACAAGGACGAGCGCTTTGGCACGCACCACGCGCGTGACGCGTGGCACCTGTTCAATACCCTGGGCTACGACCTGAATCTGTTCTCCTCGGCCCTCAAGGTGAACAGCCAGTACATGCATGCGATCCACTTCAATCTGCGCCTCAAGAAGGCGACGACCGTCGAGGCCATCCTCGACCGGATCAAGAAAGACGATCGCATGGCCCTCACCTACAAGCAGTCGGCCAACTCGGTCTTCTCCTTCGGTCGGGACTACGGACACTACGGGCGGATTCTGAACCAGGGAGTCCTGGTGGTTCCGACACTCGCCGTGCACGACGGCCACGAGGTCGTCGGTTTCTGCTTCACGCCCCAGGACGGGAACGCTCTGATCAGCAGCGTGGCGGCGGCGTGCTGGTTCGTCTATCCGGAATCGTACGAACAAAAGCTGAACTGCCTGAACGACTCCATCTTCGACGAAGTCTGAGGCGGGGCCTTCCGGGGACGACGGGCGGCGCTACTCCTCGTATTTCTTCAGGACCAGGGCGGCGTTCGTTCCGCCGAACCCGAACGAGTTGTTGAGGGCATACCGCACGGGCATCCGGCGCGCCTCGTTCGGGACGTAGTCCAGATCGCACTCCGGATCGGGGTTCGAGTAGTTGATGGTCGGCGGAACCACGTCCTCCCTCACCGCCATGGCCACGATCGCCGTCTCCAGCCCTCCCGCGCCGCCGAGAAGGTGTCCGGTCATCGACTTGGTGCTGCTCACCGCCACGCGACGAGCACGATCGCCGAACACGGTCTTGATCGCGCGCGTCTCGACGGCGTCCCCCTGCGGCGTCGAGGTGCCGTGGGCGTTGACGTAATCGATGGCGGACGGGTCGATACCCGCATCCTCGATGGCGCTCCGCATGACGCGCACCGGTCCGTCCCCGTCCTCCGAGGGCGCGGACACGTGAAACGCGTCGCCGGAGACGCCGTATCCCGCCACCTCGGCGTAGATCCCCGAATTCCGACGCACGGCGTGCCCCATCTCCTCGAGAATCACGATCCCCGCCCCCTCGCTGATGACGAACCCGTCGCGTTCGGCGTCGAACGGGCGCGAGGCCGTCTGGGGATCGTCGTTGCGGGTGGACAGGGCGCGCATGGCGGCGAATCCGCCCACGCACAGGGGGGCGATCACCCCCTCGCAGCCGCCGGCGATCATGACGTCGGCGTCGCCGCGCTTGATGATCTCGAAGGCGTCGCCGATCGCGTGCGTGCCGGTGGCGCAGGCCGTGCAGGCCGCCTGGTTGGGCCCCTTGGCGCCGTAACGGATCGACACCTGTCCGGAGGCCATGTTGACGATGAGTCCGATGATGAAGAAAGGTGACACCCGGCGAGGCCCTTCCTTGAGCAGGATGGCGTGCTGGCGTTCGATGGAGGGGAGGCCGCCTATC
>DATFVU010000253.1:0-4651 GCA_035260145.1 Candidatus Polarisedimenticolia bacterium
ACGAAGGCGGTGTCGTCCAGGTCCAGCTGCAGGAACTGCCCCTTGGGCTCCATCACGCCGATGACCCGGAACGGCCGGCCGCCGATCCGGACGCGCTCGCCGAGCGCGTTGGCGTCCCCGAACACTTCGCGCTTCAGCTTGATCCCGAGGACCACGAGCGGCGAGCCGTGCCGGGGGTCGGTCTCCGGCAGGAAGCGGCCCTGGCGCACGCCGAACTTCCAGACCCGCGGCATGTTCGAGGTGACACCGTAGATCAGGACCGCCCGCCCGCGGTTGCCGTGCTCGACGCGGGCGTTGCCGAAAGCGACCGGCATCGTCGAATCAACTTGGGGAATGCGCCGCAGCGCCTCCGCGTCCTCGATCGTCAGCTTGCGGATGGTGCCGGCCATGGCGGTCGGATTGCCTCCGCTCGTGTTCGATTTCCCCGGGTTGACGGCGATCAGGTTGGTGCCGAACTGGGTGAACTCGCTCAGGACGAACACGCGGATCCCCTCGCCGATCGAGGTGAGCAGGATCACCGAGGCAATGCCGATGGCGATCCCCAGCATGGTCAGCGCCGAGCGCAGGCGGTGCCCCGCGACGGCGCCCCACGACAGCCTCATGAGATCGATCGCCCGCATGCTCGCCCTGTCCCTTACCTTCCGGCCAGCGCCACGACCGGATAGAGGCGCGCCGCGCGGCGCGCCGGCAAAACGCCGAACAGGGCGCCCGCCGCCAGGGACACCAGGAGCGCCGCCGTGACCGCCCAGCCCGGCGGGTGTGCCGGCAGGGCCGGGAACGCCTGAGCCAGGACCGCCGATCCGGCGTAGCCGATCAGGAGGCCGAGGAGCCCGCCGACCGCCGACAGCAGGATCGCCTCGATCAGGAAGGTCTTCAGGATTTGCCGGGGCGGCGCCCCGAGCGCCTTCAGAAGGCCGATCTCGGGAGTCCGCTCCGACACCGAGACCAGCATCACGTTCATGATGCCGATGCCGGCGACCGACAGGGAGATGGCCGCGATTCCCGCGAGCGCCAGCGTCAGGGCCCCCAGGATCCGGTTGAACGCCCCGAGCACGGAATCCTGCGTGAGCACGGTGACGTCCTCCTCATTGTCGTGCCGTTCGCGCAGGACGCGCATGACGTCCCGCCGCGCGGCGTCGATCTCCGAGTGCGCCCCGACCTCGATCAGAATCCGGAACAACGACGGCTGGTTGAACAGACGAAGGGCGCTCGACACGGGAACGATCACGACGTCGTCCATGTTGATCCCGAGCGACTGCCCCTTGGCGGCCATCACGCCGATGACCCGGAAGCGCCAGTCGCCGATGCGGATCGCCTGGCCGAGCGGGTTCTCGGTGCCGAACAGCTCCCCCTGCACGGTACGGCCGATCACCGCCACCGGCGCGCCGCGATCCAGCTCGACGTCCGGCAGGAACCGGCCGATGCCGATCTGCAGATGCCGCACCGGCAGCAGGTCGGGGGTCGACCCGAGGACGGTGACCTCCCGCCGCAAGTCGCGGTGGCCGACGCGGGCCGACCCGACCGACAGCGGCGCGAGCCTGCGCACGCGCGGGACGCGCCTCTGGATCGCCTCGCAGTCCTCGAGCGTCAGCGGCCGCGTGGTGCCGCCGAGGATCGGCGCGTTGCCGGTGGTCTCCGTCTTCCCCGGCAGGACGATCAGGAGATTGCTGCCGAGCGCCATGAACTCGTTGGTGACGTAGCCGCGCGCCCCCTCCCCGAGCGCCGTTAACAAGATAACCGCCCCGACGCCGATCGCCATCCCGAGAAGCGTCAGCGACGTGCGCAGCCGGTGACCCCGCAGGGCTCCGAGGGCGAAGCGCAGCAGGTCCACGGCGCTCATGCGGCCCTTCCGTCCGAGGAGATCCGCCCGTCCACGATCTTGAGGATGTGCCTCGCCCTCTGCCCGACCTCCGGATCGTGCGTGACGACCACCAGCGTCAGTCCCTCGCGGTTCATCTTCTCGATCAACTCGATCACCTCGAAGCCGGAGGCGCGATCGAGATTGCCGGTCGGCTCGTCGGCCAGGAGGATGGACGGCCCCATGACGGTGGCCCGCGCGATCGCCACGCGCTGGCGCTGCCCGCCCGAGAGCTGGTCGGGGCGGTGCGCGGCGCGGTCGGTCAGGCCGACGGCGCGCAGCGACGTCTCGACGCGCTCGCGGCGCTCCGCCGGACGCACGCCGGCGATGATCATCGGCAGCTCGACGTTCTCGGCGGCGGTCAGGCGCGGGATGAGGTGGAAGAACTGGAACACGAAACCGATCTTCCGGCTGCGCACCTCGGCCAGCTCGTCCTCAGGAAGCGAGCCGACCTCGCGGCCGTCCAGGACATATCGCCCGGAGGTCGGGCGGTCGAGGCAGCCGAGAATGTGCAGAAGCGTGGATTTTCCCGATCCGGAGGGACCCATGAGCGCGAGGTAGTCGCCGTCCGGGATCTCGAGATGGATGTCCTGCAGCGCCCGCACGATCTGGTCGCCCACCTCGAAGTGGCGCGACAGCCCCTGAAGCTCGATCACGACCCGCCGCCGCGTCGCGCCCCGTCCTGCTCCTGCTTCGCCTCTTCGCGGATGACGGCGCGGACCCCCTCCTTCACCTCGGCCCTATCGAGCGACACGACCACGGGGTCGCCCTCGTTGAGCCCCTCCTTCACCTCGGCGTACTCCCAGTTGCGCAGGCCGGTCCGGACCTGATGCGCCACGAGATGCCCGTCATTGAACACGAGGGCCTTGTCCCCCTCCAGGAGGGCGTAGGTCGGGATGCGCAGCACACCGTCGATCGCGCGCAGGATCACCTCCACGTCGGCGGATGTGCCCGGGAGGAGCGTGCGCGCCAGGTCCGCCTCGTCAAAGTCGACCTCGACCTCGAGCGTCCGGTTCTGCTCCTGGATGTCCTGCACGTAAGGCGCCACGCGGGTCACGTGCCCCTTGAACGATCGGTCCGGGTAAGGGTCGAGGGTGATCCGCGCCGGCTGGTCGCGGTGCACCTTTCCCGCGTCCACCTCGTCCAGCGGCGCGCTGACGTAGATCGAGGACGGGTCGATGATGTCCAGCACCGGCGGGATCGGCAGCGCCGGTGGCGAGGGCGACACCCACTCCCCGACCTCCGCCTTCAAATCGGCGACAACTCCGTCGAAGGGCGCCCTGAGCACCGCCTTGTTCCAGTTGGCGCGGGCGAGCTCGACGGCGGCCTGGGCCCGCTGGATGGCCGTGCGCCCCGCCTGGCATCGCGCCGTCGCGGAATCGTTCTGGCTCTGGGCGCGATCGAGCATCTCCTTCGAGACGATGCTGTCGTCCGTACGCTCGAGCTCCTGCAGGCGTTTCAGGTCGCGCCCGGCCAGCTCGGCGGCCACGCAGGCTTCCTTCGAATTCGCGCGGGCGGTTTCCAGATCCTGCTCGGCCAGGGACTGCGCGGCCTTCAGGTCGCTGTCTCTGATGCGCAGAAGGATCTCTCCCTGGCGCACGTGCTGGCCCGGTCGGAAGCCGATGAAATCGACGCGGCCGCCGATCTCGGGGCTGATCTTGGCGCGGCGCCGCGCCTTCACGGTCCCGGCCTTGCTGTTGGTCACGGTCTCTTCCACCGTGCCGCGCGTCAGCCTGTAGACGGTCACCGGGACGGGGTCGGGGAGGATGAGCTTGTAACCCAGAAGCCCCAGTTTCCAGACGATGAACAGGCCGGCCGCCAGGGCGAGGCCCCACAGGACCCATTTCGGGATGCGACGCACGGGCCGAACCATACCACGTCCCTCGGGTAGAATCTTCGGAGGGAGAAGGCCACGTGGAGACGCTCACCACGACCCATCCGACCCGCCGCGCCTTCGTCAAGACGGCGGCCCTCGCCGGGATCGGCGGCGCCTACTTCGGCGGCGCCCACCTGGCGCTGCGGGACGATCGCTGGACCCCCAACCGATCCTTCTGGGTCTGGCGCGGGCGCGAGCCTGTCGGCGAGCCGCTCCGGGGTGAGCGCGAAGCCGACCTGGCGATCGTCGGCGGCGGCGTGACCGGCCTCTCCGCGGCGCTGCACGCGATCCTGCGGGCCCCGGCGACGCGCGTCGTGCTCCTGGAGGCGGAGTACGCGGGGTACGGTGCGACCGGACGAAGCGGCGGCGTTCTCGGGAACGGCACGGAGATGGGGACGCCCGAAGGAACCGGGGACAACGTCTCGTTCGTGATCGATCTCATCGATCGGTTCGGCATCGCCTGCGACCTGGAGCGCTCCCCTCAGACGCAGCTCGACCCGTACCGCTACGCGGTGGGGCTGAAGCGCGTCGTGCAGGGCCTGGGGACAAAAGTGTACGAGGGCTCACGCGTCCTCTCGATCGATGACGGGAGCGTCGTGACGCTGCGCGGCGACGGATTCGTGGTGCGGGCGTCCAAAGTGTTCATTGCGACCAACGGGTATACGCCCAGGCTCGGCATCGCCGCGTCGCGCATCTTCCCCGCCCATACCGCGGCGGCCGTCACGGGGCCGCTGCCTCCTGAAATCCTGCGCGACATCCCCGACAGCATCCTGGTCATGACCTCCGGCGAGATGTACATGTGGGGGCGCAAGGCCCCCGGAGGCAGGGTCCTGGTGGGGGCCGGAGCGCGCTATTTCTACGACAACGGCTTGAACTACAAGGGAGACGCTCTGCTGTTTCCGGCGCTGCGCCGTCAC
>DATFVU010000254.1:0-2966 GCA_035260145.1 Candidatus Polarisedimenticolia bacterium
TGATCTCGGCGGTGCGATCGGGGGCCGTCTGCAGAAGGTCCCGGAACGTGGCCCCGGCGGGCGCCAGCTGTCCGGCGAAGAACAGGGCCTCACCCAGGGCGAACCGCACCGCGTGCGGAAGCGAGGTCTTGTTCTCCAGGCCGCGCAGCAGGTCGGCGACCGAACCCGCCTCGGCGGGGGAGGCCTCGCCCAGAAGCGACAGATGGCGCAGGAACTCGGCCGCCAGGTCGGGACGCGCGCCGGCCACCTCGCGGAGATGTTGCAGGGCCTCGGGGAAGCGCTTCAGGACGAGGCAGGCCTCCGCCGCGCCGATGCGGCCCCTCGGCGACTGAGGATCCTCCTTGAGAATCGCCGCGAAGCGCGCCAGCGCCTCGCCGGACGAGGCCGGGGCCTCGAGCACCGCATGGCGCAGCAGGACGATGGCCCGATCCCGCTCGCCGCTCTTGATCTGAAGGTCGGCAAGTAGGAGGTGAGCCTCGGCCGAGGTGGGGTCGGCCTCCAGGATCTTGGTCAGGCGCGGGGCGAGAAGACTCTCCTCCTGCGGCGCCAGGGAACGCGCCTTGAGCAGGCTCTCGACGGCGGCCGCCGCGTGACCCTCGGCGAGGTAGACGTCGGCGAGCAGATGGTGGACCCGGGCGCTCTTCGGCTGGGCGGCGGCGATCGTCTCCAGGGGCTCGCGGATCGCGGGAAGACCCTTCTCCTCCGCGATCGCCATCAGGATATCGACGGAGGCCTGAGGCTGGCCGCGGCGCGCCAGCGCGGAAGCGAGAAGCAGCCGCGCCTGGCCGCTCTTATCCCTGTCGGGCGCGGCGAGGGCCTCCAGGGCCGGGACCACCTGGTTGAGCAGGGCCGAGGCCTCCACCAGCGGGCGCATCGCCTCGACGGCGGCCGTCTCATCGTTCGCCGCGAGATGCGCCGACACCAGGACCCAGCGCAGGCCGTGCTTCTCTCCCTTCTCCTTGAGGTACTCGGTGAGCCGCTCCGCCACGGGGCCCGCTCCGCGCGGATCGGTCTCGAGTACGAGGGCGAACTGCTGCATGGCGTCGTCCTCGCGTCCGGCGCGCAGGTGGAGATCGCCCACCGCCGCGCGGAGCGCGGCGTTCTGGTAGTCCTTGGCGAGGAGCGCCTGCAGCCGCTCGAGGATCTTGCCGAGCTCCTCGGGATTGTTCTTCGCCACCAGCCGGTAGATCGTGGCCGCGGGGCCGTACTCGCGCAGCGCCTCGTGACACAGCGCCAGCGAATAGGCGGAGTGGAGTGATGTCTTCGCCATCTTGGCGCTTGGGGCGCTCTTGCGCAGGGTCTCCCACTTCCCCTTGTGCCGCGGAAGGAGCGATCGGATCTCCTCCGGCTTCATGCGCTCGAGCGCGTCGATAGCACTCTTGAAGTCGTCCTGGCGGATGAAGTGCTCGCCGACCGCCTCGAACAGGGGAGAGACGTTCGCGTGCTTGGCGCGCAGCTCTTCGATCATCTCGCTGGCGCGCCGGTAGGAGCGCGGGTGCCGGCGCAGGGCGGTGCGCAGGGTCTCCGCCGCCTCGCCTCCCCGGTTGGCGAGAACGAAGTAGCGGCACAGGTCATACAGGACGTCTTCGTTTTCTGGTGCGCTCTCCTTCGCCTCGACGAGGATCTCGATCGCCTTGTCGAGCTGCCCCTTGGAGAAGCACTTCAGAGCCCGGGAGACGGCGCGCGACTCCGCGCTCTGGGTGAGGTCCTTGACGATTTCCTTCAGTCCGCTGAAGTCCATCTACGCTCACGCCACCGGTCGGCACACGGGCCCCCGTTGACCTGTGCCTCCCTGCAATATAGGTTTGTTGGGAAGCGGTGCCACCCGTCGGACCCGGCACGGCCGGAGGAAAAACCCGGCCGTCGCGGCCCTTGACGGAGCGCGGGGGATCGTCAATGATCCGCGCCAGACGGGAGCACTTGCCCCGTTGAGGAGATCATGCGCGCATCCGAAATCATGACTCGAAACGTTGCGACGGTGACGCCGGAGACCCCCATCGAGGATCTGTGCGACCTGTTCCGGGAGCGCCGCATCACCGGGGCGCCGGTGGTCGATACGCAGGGGAATCTGGTGGGAATCGTCTCGAAAGACGATGTCCTTTTCCGCGGACGTGGTTCGGAATCGGAGCCCCGTCAAACGGCTGACATCAAGGCGCTCTTCAGCTCCGGTTTCGTCGGCTTCGATCAGGGAAGCGATGGAGCGGGGACGGTCGGCGAGATCATGACGCGGGAAGTCCTGAGCGCTCCCGAAGACTCGACAGTCGACGAGGTCTGCCGGATGATGTGGGAGCGCCGGATCCACAGGGTCCCGATCGTGCGCGGCCAGCTCCTCATCGGAATCATCAGCGCCCTCGATATCTGCCGCGCCGTGCTAAACGGCCAGGTCGCAACGCGCTAGGTCGTCTCCGGTCCCGGCGAATCGACATTCCTGTCGTCGATCTGGACAGCCGTGTTCAGATCCCTCGAAACACTCTAACCCACTGACCACCCGCCTCTAGCGGTCGCGCCTCTCCCGAGCGTCGCGATCCGCGTCGTCGGCCTGGACATCCGGAGAAATTCGTAAGCCTTCACCCGTGAGGCGGTGATCTCGCCAAACCCGTTGTGCCGCAAGGGTTCCCGCGGTGAGCGCACGGAAATGTTCTTGGCAGAGGGGTTGCTCTCTGAATGGGTGCCGGAGGGTTTGTGCCCCCGGGAGGACGTGCCGCTTGCATCGCGGACACGGAAGGAAGGCGGGCAGGAAAATGCGGGCGCGTGAGTTGGCTCGATGGTCGCGGAGGCTGATGGCGGGCGGGGCGATTCTGCTCCTGCTCCTGTTGTCGGCCTCGGCCGCGCAGAGCGGCCAGGGCAGCGCCAAGCTGTCACGCGAGGTCGAGGACAAAATCGGCGGTGCCGGCGGCGATGACCTGCTGCCGGTGATCATCGAGACGGCGGGCGCACCGACTTCGGCCCACTTCTCGCGGCTGCAC
>DATFVU010000255.1:0-3531 GCA_035260145.1 Candidatus Polarisedimenticolia bacterium
CGCCGGCCTGGCGATAACACAGGGCTCGGAGGGGGGCGACCCGATCGATCGCCCCCTGCACGACTACATCGGGCTGTACGCGCGCGACAAGCTCGACCAGTGGCGGACGCTGTTCCATCCCGGCTTCGTCGCCGCCTTCACCAACGACGACGGCACGACCACCTCGCGCACGCTCGACCAGTTTCTCGAGCGGCAGCGGAACTACTTCGCGACCGGCCGTCCGATCAGCGAAGTGCTCGAGGACGTCAAGGTGGAGCGGCAGGGTCCGCTGGCCACCGTGCGCGCCGGCTTTGTCCTGCACGACGGCCCGACCGCGAAGAAGGGCCGGCTGATGATGCTGCTCATCCGCGGGCGCGATCGGTTCCTGATCCAATCGCTCGTGTTCACCTACCACCTCGACGGAGATTGAAAGTATGAGGGTCGGAATCATCGGCGCCGGAAGCATGGGAGGGACGCTCGCGCGCCACCTCGCCAGGCTCCGCCATCAGGTCTCGATTGCGAACTCGAGAGGACCGGAGAGCCTGGGCGCGCTGGCGGCCGAGGTCGTCGCGACACCCGTGTCCGTCGTCGACGCCGTCAACACCGGAGACATCGTCATCCTCGCGATCCCGACGAAGGCCGTCGCCGATCTTCCGCGGGAGCTGTTTGCGAACGTGCCAAAGAGCGTCGTCGTGATCGATATCGGCAACTACCATCCCGAGCTTCGCGATGGCCGCATCGATGCGATCGAGCGGGGCATGCTCGACAGCCAGTGGGTCGCGCGGCAGATCGGGCGTCCCGTGATCAAGGCCTTCAACAACATCCTCGCCAAAAGCCTCCTCGAGAAGGGTGTTCCGAGGGGAACCCCGGGGCGGATCGCTCTCCCGGTCGCCGGCGATCCGCTGGACGCCAGGGCGGTCGTGCTGCGCCTCGTCGACGATCTCGGCTTCGACCCTGTCGACGGCGGTGATCTGGACCAGTCGTGGCGGCAGCAGACCGGAACGCCGGCCTACTGCCGGGATCTCGGCCCCGCCGCTCTCAGGCGCGCGCTGGCCGAAGCCGACCGAAGCCGGATCGCCGAATACCGCGCCGAACGTGAGGCGAGTATCCGACGCTCCATGGCGGCGAGGCCCGGCTCCCATGGCCATTCATCTTGACCACATGATCGTCCCCAGCCGCGACAGGAAGGTCGCGGCGAAGCGGCTGGCGGCGATCCTTAACGTCCCCTGGGCGGAGTCCGGCGCCGGTCCCTTCAGCCCCGTCTACGTGAGCGAAGGCCTGACCCTCGACTTCGATCAATGCGAGGGGTCGTTCCCGGTGCTGCACTATTGCTTTCGAGTGAGCGAGGCCGATTTCGACGGCATCGTGGCGAGACTCGGGGCCTGCGGCATCGACTTCAGAAGCACGCCGAACGGCCCGGTCGACAGGCAGATCAACACCGGGCACGGCGGCCGCATCGTGTACTGGAGCGAGCCGGACGGTCACGTCTGGGAGGCCTTGACCGTCAGCTACGCCCGGCCCGCCCTCCGCCCGTGATCGCTTGTCCTATAATGACGGGCGAACACCGCAGCCAGCGCACGCCGGTCAGCCCGGGACTACTGGCCGCCGGGGGGACAGTCGTCGATGAGCTCGATCCTGCCCGCCGCGCTCTCCCCGGCGGAGCTGCGACTTCATCCGGCTCCGCCGCCCGGGGAGAGCGCCGCCGCGACCGCATCACCGGTGGCCGCCCCGGGCGCGGCCATGCCTTATCGCTTCGTCCTCGCCTGGGGGTTCGCGTGGGCGCTGGTCGGGTGCGTGGTGGCCGGCGGCATCGCCTTCTCACGAGGGGTGATGGCGCAGATGCCGGTCCTCCTCGTCACCAGCGTTCTGTTCGCTGAAGTCGTCGGCTTCACGGCCCTTCTCTCCGTTCGCCTGATCTTCCCGTTCTTCGTCCGCCTTCCCTTCGCGGTGCGGCTGGGACTTCAAGTCCTGACGCTGCTGTCGGGCACTTTGTCCGGCTCCGTGGCCGTCCTCTTGACGCAGCCGCTGTTCAGCCTCGCCCGGCCGAGGATGGTGGCGATGATCGTCCTGGACAACGCGATCCTGTCGGTCGTCGTCGGCTTCGCCCTGTACACGTATGACTCGATGCGGCGGCAGATCGAGGCCTCCTACCGGGCGCTGCGGGAGAGAGAAGCGCTGGAGCGGGACCTGGCGATCGCCCGCGAGGTGCAGCGCGAGCTGCTGCCACGCGCGGTCCCCGAGGTCCGGGGCCTGCAGCTCGCCGGCGCCTGCCTGCCGGCGGTCGGCGTCGGCGGGGATCTCTACGATTTTCTCCCCCTGGCCGAGGATCGCGTCGGGCTGGTGATCGCCGACGTCTCCGGCAAGGGAATCCCCGCGGCGCTGCTGATGGCCGGGCTGCAGGCCTCGATCCGGAGCCTGGCGCTTCCGTCGCTTCCTCCGGCCGAGCTGAACCGCCGGCTGAACGGGATGCTCTGCCGCTCGACCGCCGCGGAGCGCTACGCAACGCTGTTCTTCGGCTTCTTCGACGGCCGGGCGCGCACGCTCACTTACAGCAACGCGGGTCACTACCCGCCGCTCCACCTGCGCGACTCCGGCGCCGTCCACCTCGACGCCGGCGGGATCCCGATCGGACTTTTGGAGGAGGCTCGCTACGGCGAGGGCAGGGTCGACCTGAAGCCGGGGGATCTCCTGGCGCTCTATACGGACGGGATCATCGAGGCTCCGGGGGCGGGCCAGGAGGAATTCGGCGAGCGGCGGCTGGTCGAGATTCTCATGCGCCGGCGCGGAGAGGACCTGACCGAGATCGTCCGCTCGGTCCTCGACGACCTGGCCAGGTGGAGGGGCGCCGTCCCCCAGCACGACGACGTCACGCTCGTCCTCGTCCGGGCCACATGACATGAGGCGCGAGGCCGGGTTCCCGCTCTCCCTCCAGTTTCTGCTCTGGGCCTGCGCCAACTCGGCGGCGGGGGCGGCGGTCGGCCTGGCGGTCGGCGCCTTCCGGCAGGGCGGCCTGCAGCCGACGATCGTCCTGGTCAGCGTCCTGTTCGGAAACGTGGTCGGCTTCACCGTCCTGGTGGCGACGCTCACGCTCACCCCGCGCCTGCGGGCGGTCGGCCCTATGTGGCGCGCCGTGCTCCTCGGCCTGGCCCTCCTGTCGGGGGCGCTCGCCGGCACGGTACTGGTCTTCTATCTGTTCCCGCTCTACGTCCTGCGCGATCTCCGGCAGGCGTTCGCGGTGGCGGCGATCAACGGTGTTCTGGCGCTGATCGTCGGCGGGGTCGTGCACGCCTACGAAGGGATGCGCTGGCGCCTGGCGGAGTCGCTGCGCGAGGTCGAGGAGGTCCGCCTGGTCGAGGCCCGTCTCAGGGAGGCGGCGGCGCGGGCCGAGCTTTCGGCGCTGCAGGCGCGCATCAATCCGCACTTCTTCTTTAATACGCTGAACACCATCTCGTCGCTTCTGGAGGAGGACCCGGACCGCGCCGAGGAGGTCGTGCAGACCCTGGCCGACCTGTTCCGCTACACGTTCAAGGCGGCGGGGGAAGGGCCGGTGCC
>DATFVU010000256.1:0-11580 GCA_035260145.1 Candidatus Polarisedimenticolia bacterium
GGATGCCGCCGCCCTCGCCGGCCGTGGCTCCCTGGGCGATGTTCTCGATGATGGTGTTGGCCTCGATACGGGCGTGCGTGGGGACGACGCCGACGCCGTTCCCCTCGACGTAGATGCCGCCGCCGATGCCACGGGAATTGGTCGTGGGCTGGATGACGGTATTCTTGCTGATGACGTTGTTCATGATGACGGGGTCGCCGTAGCCGACGTAGATGCCGCCGCCGATCCAGTTGGGTTGACTGCCGGCCAGGACGTTCCCGGTGATCAGGTTGTTGCTGATCACGGCGTCGCCCAGGACGAAGATGCCGCCGCCGGCGATGCGCAGGTCGGCGGAGCGGACCTCGCCGATGCCGCCGGTGATCTTGAATCCCTCGATGGAGAAATTGACGCGCGGCCGGCCGAGGCTGCCCCGGTCGGCGAAGATGACGGCGGAGCGTCCCTTGCCGGTGGCGTCGATGACGGTCGTGGCGGAGCCCTCGCCGATGACGTGGACGTTCGGGACGATGTAGATCCGCTCAGGATAGTTGCCGGCGGCGACCCGGACGGTCGCCTCCGAGATGGCGCCGGCGATGAGTTGGGTGTCGGCGTCGTCGATGGCGGCCTGGATGGTGCTGTAGGGGGCGGCCTGGCTGCCACAGCCGGTGGTGCAGGTGGAGTTGTCGTCGACGTACAGGGTGATGGTCCCGGCCGCCACCACCAGGCGCGCCACCAGCCCCAGGGCGCAGACCGCCACCGCACAGGTGAGGGTCCGGGTGCGCCGGGCGCCCCTGTCAGAGCGCACGCGTAAGAGTTCCCTTCGGCGTCGTGCGGGTGATTGGGAGAGGTGACACCGGTTTCGCGAGTTCGGTCGGGCGACCGAAGCGCCTCCCTCCGGGCGTTCTGGTCACAAGCCCTCCGAGAACGAAGTCGATTGCCTTGATTCCTCGCTTTAGATACCGCCAACGGGCCGGTTGTCAAGCAGAAACCGCGAGATACAGAGGATCGCGAGTTGTCCAGGAGGGGCGGGACGAAATGCCATCGTGCCCCCGCCATGATCGATGCGATTGGATATGCGTTGACAATCCTTGCGGATGAACGTACATGAATAGCCGCCGCACAAAGGACGTCCAGCATTCCTTATCCCGAGACGAGGTGGAGGCCGAGGATGAACAGAAAATCGCAGATATCGGTCGCCTTGGCGATCATCATCGCCAGCGCGATTGCGCCGAATTTCGCCGGATCGGATGGGTCGAGCTCCCCGGTCACGATGCGCGAGCTCGCTCGAGAGCTGGCGTCGGTCGCCCCGGCCAGGGCCCAGGAGATTTCAGCACGTCTGTCCCGATTGGAGCGCGGACGATCGGCCAATACACCGCTGAATGAGGGGGACGCTGCGGTCCTCTTGAGGGCCGCGGGCTTTACGGCAACGACTTCCGAACCCGGGCGTCTCCTGTCGCGAGACCGCGCGGATGCGCTCGTCCGGCAGTTCAAGGCTTCGACGCCCGCGACTCCGCCAAGAGGGGGCAACCCGCACGAAAATGGAGTGCAGCCCGCCGACCTCGATGGCTGCCTGGGGGAGGCGAACCATGGGCAGTGCGTGAATTGCTGCAAGGCCGAGGGTGGAGGGGCGAGTGCATGCGCGAAGTTGTGCTTCGAGATCAACAAGCCGAGCTCATCGGAGCCACTACCCTAGTCCCCGCCGTTGGGCCCCTCCGGGGGAAGCGGATTGAGTTGGGGTCCAAAAAATAACCCCGCCTAATCAAGGAGCCGCGCCGTCTCAAGTCGCGGCTTCGGACGAAGAGTTCAGGGCCAAAAACCTGCTTGACGACTCAATTATTTAGCCGTAGATTACGTGCGCTCTTTTAAACTTGAAGTCATCAAAGAATCCAAGGCAAGCGCCTGATCCAATGGGGAAGTACCGACTCGGTTGATACCTGAGTGGGAGGGAGACCAATGATGAGGAAGTCCCTAGTGGTCGTCGCCGCCAGCGCTGCACTGGCCGTGGCCGCGTTCGCGGCGTCGAGCAATGCGAGACCCACTATCTCCGTGGGCGATTTTGCGATGAAGGTATCGGCGGCCATGGGCCAGCCGGTCACCGATCGGAGCGCCGCCGTCCAGTCGTTGAGGATGCTCGGAGTCAAGATCTCCGAACCGAACGCCAGCCTGACCGAAGGCATGGCGGCAAGGATCCTCACGGACCTGGGAGTGCGCGTCTCGACCACTTCTCCCGATACCGGCGTCACCCCGGGGAAGGCGGATCAGCTAGCCGGATACGCCGGTCTGGCGGCCAGCCCGGCAGTCGCGCCCGCGAACGGGTTTCCCACACAGTGCCTGAGCAGCCCCAATCGCGGCACGTGCCAGGAATGCTGCAAGACGGCATTGGGTTGTGCGCCGTCTCCTGCGCTCTGCGAATTCGCTGCGGGTTGCGCCAAGGCCTGCAAGACCGTCCTGCCGCCGGGGCATCAGAGCCCGTCGGATCCGGCCCCCTAGGCTCGGGTCGACATAAACCGAATTGAGCAGCGCCCCTCCCGGAGACGGGACGGGGCGCTCGTTTTTTGAGCCGACGAATTTCCCCACCTCCATGCGACAATGAGCGCCGATGATGCGCATCGGCCAGGTCGTCCTCGACGAGCCTCTCATCCTGGCTCCCATGGCCGGGATCACCGATCAGTATTTCCGACTGATCCTGAAGCGGATCGGCGGGGTCGGAATGGTCACCATGGAGTTCATATCCTCCGAAGCGCTGACGCGCGGCAGCGACCGAACGCGTCACATGATGCAGTACGCCGAAGAGGAGCGGCCCCTGGCCATCCAGATCTACGGGAGCCATCCCGAGCGCATGGCGGAGGCCGCGCAGTTCGTCCAGGCGATCGGCGCCGACGTCGTGGACATCAACATGGGTTGCCCCGCCAACAAGGTCCTCAAGGGGTGCTCCGGCGCAGCCTTGATGGGGGACCTGGACCTGGCCCGGGAGATCATCCGCACCGTCCGTCGCAGCGTGGCCATCCCGCTCACCGTCAAGTTCCGCGTCGGTCTGGACGAGGCGCGCTCGAACTACGTCGATCTCGGAAAGATCTGCCAGGACGAGGGGGTGAATGCGGTGGCGCTGCACGCCCGCACGGCCCGCCAGATGTTCAGCGGCAAGGCCGACTGGGAGCGCATCCGCCGGCTCAAGGACTCTCTCGAGATTCCGGTCAGCGGTAACGGCGACGTCGAGACGCCCGAGGATGCCCTGGCGCTCTGGGCGGCGACCGGCTGCGACGGAGTCATGATCGGCAGGGCGGCGGTGAAGAATCCCTGGATCTTCCGGCAAATCGCCTCGGTGCGTCGGGGGACGGTACCGCACGAACCGACGATCGAGGAGCGGCGCGACCTCATCCTGTACCACTTCTCGCTGTTGCGCGATCGGGAAGAGGAGCGCTTCGCCCTGCACAAGATTCGCACCTTCACCGGGTGGTACACCCACGGCCTGCCGAACGGCAGGATCCTGCGGCAGAAAATCAACGGACTGACGTCCGTTTCCCAGTTCATCGACGAGATCGAGGGATTCTTCCAGGTCCTGCTGGCGGCGTGAGGCCGGCGCTCCTAGAGCGCCTCCATGCGTCCGAACCAGGCCTTCAGGTGGGGGAATCCCGAGGAGATCTCGCGCCGCCCGAGGCGGACCAGGCTGTTAAGGAACGCGTACAGCGAGATGTCGGCCAGGCCCGGCACATCGCCGAACACGTGGGGTCGCTGCGCGAACAGCTGTTCGAGGTTCCTGAACTGCGTCTCAAGGTGTCGCTCGAGCTCGCGACGCTCGCCCGGCTGCAACGGCGTGCCGGTGGACGATCGGTCCTCGAGGATCGTTCGGATCAGCGGGCCCAGGACTTCATCGGCATAGTCCTCGACGATCCAGGCGAGCGCCTGCTGGGCTGGATCACCGGGCAGCATGTTGGCGTCGCCGTAACGCGCGATCAGATAGCGGAGGATGCGCGTGGAGTCCGGGATGACGCGGTCGTCGTCGCACAGCACCGGAACGAGGCGCTGTCCCGAGACCTGCTCGACGCGCCGGCGGTCATCCGGCTCGATGATCTCGCCTTCGTACTGAAGACCCATGCGCTTGAGCGACAGCCTCACCTTGTCGCAGAACGGACAGGTTTCGAAGTGGATAAGCTTCAGGGCCATGAGGCGAGGCTAGTCCCTGCCGAAAGAGCGACGCCACCAGCGCCGTTTGGGCTTCGGTTCCGGCGACCCCGAAGAGGTGAGGGGGGAATCGCCCCGTCCTTCGGGCGCGGGCGTCGGCTCGGGGTCGGGTGGCGCCACCGAGATCGGCGGCGGGGCGGAAGGAGGTTCATACGATCGTGCCGGCCGGGATGGGCCGAAATCCGTCGGGCCGTTCCCGGAGGGCGGCGCCCCGGACCATGAATCGCCCGAATGGGACTTTGGGCCTTGCGGCGGCTGGCTCCCTGCGACGGCACTCGGGCTGCCGCCGCGCCCCCGGCGTCGCCTGCGGCGACGCCGCCTGCGATGAGCGCCCTGGGGCCCTCGGTCGGAGGAGGGAATATCCGCGAGCCGCGGCAGGGCCGGCCCGGCGCCGCCGTCCGCTTCGAGTGAACCGTCGGGACGCAGCTCATCATCCGGTCCCTCCGAGAACACCGGAGGCTCCTCACCGTCGGCCGGCGCGGGGCGAGACGAGTCCGAGTCGGCCGGGCTCCCGGCTCTCGGACCTGCGGCGACTCCGTCGATCCTCTGGCCAGCTTCCGGGCCGGGGGAGGTCGCGAGGCCGCCTCCCCGGCGGCGACGGCGCCTGCGATGACGGGTCGCCCCGTCTTTCGCCTCACGCGGCGCCTCTTTCGGTGTGGCGACCTCCACGGTCTCCAACGGGCGCGTCACGGGCTGCAGGGTTCCCGAGGCCATCGCTTCGTCCACGGTATCGGCCGTCACGATCGCGACGATTTCCGCCTGCTCGCGACGCATCTCTTCGATCTCGAACTGACTTGCCTTCATGCGCGCTTCCGGGACCGCCTCGATCGTCACCTTGTAGCGCTGCTCGAGACGTGCCAGGTCGTCCCTCTTCTGGTTCAGAAGGTACAGCGCCACCTCCGGCGGCAGGAACACCTTCACGCCCGCAATGTCGCCCCTGACGACGCGCGCCTGGATCTTCCGGAAGGCCGCGCGCGCCGCCGCCTCGGGCGTCCGGATCGTGCCGTCGCCGAGGCAGGTGGGGCACTCCATGAACGACGAGGATGCCTTGGTGGACTTGAGCCGCTGGCGCGAGACCTCCAGGAGCCCCAGTTTGCTGATGCGCGTGACGTCGTAGCGCGCCTTGTCGCGCGACATGGCGTCGGCGAAGGCCCGCTCGACCTGACGGATATGTTTGCTCGATTCCATGTCGATGAAGTCGACGACGATGAGCCCGCCGATGTCGCGCAGACGGAGCTGGCGGGCGATCTCCTCGGCCGCCTCCAGATTGGTGCGGGTGGCCGTGTCCTCGCTCGAGGCCGAGCGGGTGGAGCGGGCCGAGTTGACATCGATCGCCGTCAGCGCCTCGGTCTGATCGATCGAGATCGACCCCCCGGACTTGAGCTGGACCGTGCGCTTGTAGATCCGCTCGATCTGGTCTTCGAGATTGTGCTTGGTGAAGATCGGTCTGTCGCCCGTATAGAGCTTGACCACCTCAGCCCTGTCGGGCATGTGCGCCTCGAAGAATTTCCTGGCGCGCAGGTAGGCGGACTGGTCGTCGATCAGGACCTCCTCGATGTCCGAGGTGAAGTAGTCCCGAATGGTGCGAATGACCAGGTCGCGCTCCTGAAAGATGAGCGCGGGGGGCTTCGCCTGTTGTGCGGCGGACTCGATCGTCCGCCAGAGCTCGAGCAACGACTCGAGATCCGACTGCAGCTCGCGCGGGCTCGTCTCCATCCCGGCGGTTCGCACGATGACCCCGAAGCCGGGCGGCACGGTCAACCCCTCCAGGATCTTCCGCAGTCGCTCGCGGTGCTCGGCGCTCTCGATCTTGCGCGAGATGCCCGCGGCGTCGGCTCCCGGCATCAGGACGAGGTAGCGGCCCGGCAGCGAGTAGTAGGTGCTCATCGTCGGCGGCTTGTTGCCGAAAGCGTCCCGGATCACCTGCACCAGGACCTCCATCCCTTTCTCGAGATGCCGTCCGATGCGCGCTCCCCGACCCTTGCCGACGGGGCCGCCATTGCGGCTGGGGTAGACCTTGAAATTGACTTCGTCGAGGGGCAGGAAACCGGCGCGTTCCCCTCCGTAGTTCACGAACGCGGCCTCCAGGGCGGGGTTGATCCCCTCCACGACGACCTTGAAGATGTTCCCCTTGAGGTGTTCCTTGCTGAGGGTCTCGATTTCGAAGACGTCGAGAACTCCGTTCTCGACGATCGCGACGCGGTTCTCCTCCTCCGCGGTCACGTTCACGAACATCGATTTTGGCATTGAATCTCCTCGCGCTCCCGTCTCCGGGGCCAGCCTCCTTGGCCGGTCACTTCCTGCGGGCGGCGCCTCGCGACAGGCTCAACCGGGCAGGCGGCAAGGCCGACCCGGGAGCTCCATCCCGAGAAGGGCAGTATAACACTCGACCCTTCAGGCCGGAAGATGGGGCCTGGGAGGGGCCTGCGCAACCCCCGGGAGGCCCCCGGGGGGGGAAGTGAGGCCTGTGCTAGACTCCGCGCCATGTCGCGCAGGCCTCGGCTTCTCGTGATCGGAGCGGGTCCCGTCGGCCTGGAGGCGGCGCTGCACGCCCTGAAACTCGGTTACGGCGTGCGAGTCCTCGAGCGGGGGCGGGTCGGAGAGAACATCCTGGATTGGGGCCACGTCCGGATGTTCTCCGCCTGGGAAATGAACTGCTCCCCCCTCGGGCTCGACGTGCTCGCCCGAGCGCACCAGCGCCCTTTCCAGGATCCCCGCATCGCCCCCACGGGCAGGGAGTACGTCACGCGCTACCTGCGTCTTTTGGCCTCCTGCCGTCCGCTCCGAGGGGTTGTGGAGGAGGGGACGCGCGTCCTCGCGATCGGCCGCGACGCCACCACCAAGCAGGACCTCCCCGGCGACAGCGCGCGTGGACTCAAGCCGTTCCGCATCCTGGCGGAGCGTTCGAACCGCAAGACGATTCACGAGGCCGACATCGTTCTGGATCTCACGGGGACATCCGGTCAGCCGCGGCCACTCGGCAACGGCGGCATCGAGGCGCCGGGCGAGAGGCAGGCGGAACGGCTCATCGACCGGGGAATTCCCGATCTGGCCGACCGGCGTGTCGCCTCGCGATTCGCGGACCGGACGACACTGCTGGTCGGGGGAGGCCACTCGGCCGCCACGACCGCCATCGCGCTGTCGGCCCTCGCCCGGCGCCGTCCGCGGACGCGAATCGTCTGGGCCTTCCGACGCCCTCGGGCGCCATTGTATCCACCGGTCGTGGACGATCCTCTGCCGGGGCGTCGCGCCCTGGTCGAGGAAGCGAACCAGCTGGCCGAGGGGAGGGACCCGCGCGTCGTGCCGCGTCCGGGGAGCGTCGTGGAGCAGATCTCTTTCGCGCGCGGAGGCGGCGGGCGGCTGGACGTGACCCTCAAGACCGCCCGGAGCCTGCGCCGGCTGAGGGTCGACCGAATCGTCGCAAACGTCGGATACACCCCGGACGCGTCGATCCACTCGGAGCTTCAGGTTCACCTGTGCTATGCGAGCGGCGGCCCGATGAACCTGGCGGCGGCCCTGCTCGGAGAGGGTGGGGGAGACTGCCTGAAGCAGGTCAGCCCGTCCGCCGACCTGCTCGCCAATCCCGAGCCCGGCTTCTACATCCTGGGCGCAAAAAGCTACGGCCGCAATTCGACCTTCCTGATCCGTGCGGGACTGGAGCAGGTCGCCGCGGTGTTCGCGGCGCTCGGGGGCGACAGGCGAATCGCTCCCGGCGCTCCGGCCGCGAGCTCGAGGGTGTACGGGAGCGCGCCTCCCGTGGCTCGGCCGCGCGGCGCCCCCCCGCCGCCCGCGGCGCTCCGGTGAACGGCCCGATCGGAGTCGTTCCCGGCGAGAACACCTGCCCGAGCGTCGAGATGGCGGGCCTGGACACGCTCTGGCTCTACGTGGCCGGGACGATCTGCAATCTGCGCTGCACGCACTGTTTCATCTCCTGCTCTCCGGACAATCACAGCCACGGCATGATGACGCTTCGCGAGGTCCGCACGCACCTGGAGGAGGCCGCCCGCCTGGGGGTGCGCGAGTACTACCTCACGGGGGGCGAGCCGTTCATGAACCGGGAGCTCCTTCCGATCCTGGAAGCGACGCTGCGGCAGGGACCTGTGACCGTCCTGACCAACGGTCTGTTCCTGGATATCAAGACATGCGGAATATTGCGGACGATCGCCGACGGCTCGGACTATTCCCTCGATCTGAGAGTGAGCCTGGATGGCTGGGGCCCGGAGGATCACGATGCGATCCGGGGACCGGGGACGTTCGTCAGGTGCATCGAAGGGATACGAAACCTTGCCGACCAGCGCTTCATCCCGGTGATCACCGTCACCGAGGTGGCAGCATCGGTCGGCGGCTCGGAAGGGAGAAGCCGGTTCCTGAAGCGCCTCGGCTCGCTCGGATTGCCGCGCCCAAGGCTCAAGATCCTGCCGCTCTGGCGCATCGGCGCCGAGGCGACGCGCCTTCGAGGCTACGAGCCGTGGGAGCGCCTGTCGCGCGACGCGGTGACCGACGAAGGTCTGGCGGCGCTTCAATGCAGCACCGGTCGGACGGTCACGACGCGCGGCGTGTACGTCTGTCCGATCCTGATCGACGAGCCCGGCGGGCGCATGGGCGAGACTCTCGGCAAGACTCTCAGACCGTTCGGTCTGTCGTACGGGGCCTGCCACACCTGCTACGTCAGCGGCGTGACCTGCCGCACATGAACCCCGCTCCGTCTCCGTCGCCCCTCGCCAGGGCCGCATTCTTCGGAGGCGTGTACAGCAACTACCTGGCCCTGGAAGCCGCGATCGGAGATGCGCTCCGACGGGGCGCGCAGGCGCTCTTCTGTCTGGGCGATCTGGGAGGCTTCGGGCCGCATCCGGCCAAAGTCCCGTCGCTTCTGCGACAGCATGGCGTGATGGTCGTGCAGGGAAACTATGAGGACTCGGTCGGTCATGACAGGGACGATTGCCAGTGCGGCTACACCGACCCGCGCGACAATCTTTTCGCGCAGGTCGCCTACGACTACACGCGCGCCAACACGCCCGCGGAAGTCAAGGCGTGGTATCGCACGCTTCCCGCGACGGCGCGCCTGACGATGGGGGGACGAAGGCTCCTCCTGTGTCACGGGTCTCCACGCAGACAGAACGAGTTCCTCTGGAAATCGACCTCGCCGGTGCCGTTTCTGGAGAGGCTCCTGCGCGATCACGCGGCGGACGTCATCGTGTGCACGCACACGGGGCTGCACTGGGACAGGGTCCTTCCCTCGGGCGGGCAGGTGATCAATGTCGGCGCGCTCGGCCGGCCCGCGAACGATGGGAACACCCACGTCTGGTACGCGCTCCTGACGGTCGGGACGGGAGGGGCCGGGACGGCGGGGCTTCAGGTTGATTTCATTCCCGTCGCCTACGATCACGAGAGGCTGGCGCGCGACATGCGGCAGGAGAGACTGCCCGAGGAGTTCGTCGAGACGATTCTGACGGGCTGGTGGACCACCTGCCTGGAGATCCTGCCGGCGCGCGAGCGCGAGGCCGGGCGGTTCTAGGAGTGTGCCCGAGTCCTATGGCTCGGACACATTCCTGGGTTAGAATGCCGCCCCGCCTGAGTATCCCGGCAGCGGAGGGCGAGCGATGGCAGAGGCAGTGCGTGCGGGCGGCCACGTCGTGGGGTACGCGACGACGGCGCGAACGGACCGGTGGTGGCTGGCCCCGTTGCTCACGGTCTGCGGCCTGGGGGGATTCGTCGTGTACGCCACCTGGGCCGCCCTCCAGGGGTCGCATTATTACTTCGACCCGTACCTGTCGCCGTTCTACTCGCCCGTCCTGTTCGTCGATCCGTCCGCTCCAGGCGCCGCCCCGATCGAGCATGCCTGGTTCGGCTCCTGGCCCGGCTGGTGGCCGTCGTTCCTTCCGGCCTCGCCCGCGCTCCTGATCCTGATTTTTCCGGGCGCCTTCCGGGCCACCTGCTACTACTACCGCAAGGCGTACTATCGATCGTTCTTCGGCGCGCCGCCCGGTTGCGCGGTCGGACCGCTCCCGCTGGGCAGGTACCGGGGCGAGACGGGGCTCCTGATCATCCAGAACCTGCACCGGTACGCGCTCTACTTCGCCATCGCTTTCATCTTCATCCTGTACTACGACGCCTTCCTGGCCTTCTTCCGCCATGGACAGCTCGGGATCGGAGCGGGAAGCGTGATCCTCCTGATCAATCCGACTCTGCTCGCCGGCTACACGTTTGGATGCCACTCCTGGCGGCATCTCGTCGGCGGTTCGCTCGACTGCTTCTCCTGCGATCGCGCCGGCGCGCTTCGGCACGGGGCCTGGAAAGGATCGTCCGCCCTGAACGCCCACCACATGGCGTGGGCCTGGGTCAGCCTGTTCTGGGTCGCCTTTTCGGACGTGTACGTCCGCCTGGTATCGATGGGCGTGCTGCACGATCCCAGCACCTGGGGATAGCGGATGCTGGATGTCTCCGAGATTCAGACCTTCGAGCACGACATCCTGGTGATCGGCGCCGGCGGCGCCGGCCTGCGGGCCGCCATCGAGTGCTCCGCCCGGGGCATGAACACCGGGCTCATGTGCAAGTCGCTCCTGGGGAAGGCCCACACCGTCATGGCGGAAGGCGGCGTCGCGGCCGCCCTCGCCAACGTCGACCGCAGGGACAGCTGGAAGGTGCACTTCCGCGACACGATGCGCGGCGGCAAGTTCCTCAACCAATGGCGGATGGCGGAGCTGCACGCCAGGGAATCGCCGGATCGCGTGCGCGAGCTGGAGGAGTGGGGGGCGGTGTTCGATCGGACGAAGGACGGCCTGATCAGTCAGAGGAACTTCGGCGGGCACCGCTACCCGCGCCTGGCCCACGTGGGCGATCGGACCGGCCTCGAGATCATCCGCACACTGCAGGACCACGCGGTCCACAAGGGCTTCGGCATCTACATGGAGTGCACGGCGCTGCAGCTGCTGCTCGACGGCGGACGGCTGGCGGGAGTGGTGGGCTATTGGCGCGAGTCCGGCCGGTTCGTCCTGTTCCGGACGCGGGCCGTGGTTCTGGCCACGGGCGGTGGGGGCCGGGCCTGGCGCATCACCTCGAATTCCTGGGAGTACACGGGCGACGGATACGCCATGGCGTACGAGGCCGGCGCCGAGCTCATGGACATGGAGTTCACCCAGTTCCACCCCACCGGCATGGTCTGGCCCCCCTCGGTGCGCGGCATTCTGGTGACCGAGGGGGTGCGCGGGGACGGCGGCATCCTCCTGAACAAGGAGAAGGATCGCTTCATGTTCGACGACATCCCGGCGAACTACAAGGCGCAGACCGCCGACAACGAGGAGGAGGGCTGGCGCTACACGCAGGGCGATCGCAATGCCCGCCGCCCGCCCGAGCTGCTCACGCGCGACCACGTCGCCCGCTGCATCGTCCGCGAGATCAAAGAGGGGCGCGGCAGCCCGCACG
>DATFVU010000257.1:0-4788 GCA_035260145.1 Candidatus Polarisedimenticolia bacterium
CGCCGATCGTCCGCGATGAGCCCGAGCAGCAGGGCGAGCGGCGCGTCACCCTGAAGCGCGCGGCGCAACTCCCCGCGGTCGCCTTCGCCTACCATGTCCCCGAGACGGCCTCCGACGACGTCTTCGCGCTCGATCTTCTCGAGATCCTTCTGACGGAGGGGGAGTCGTCCCTCCTGAACAAGAGGCTGGTGTACGAACAGGAGCTGGCGACGCACGTGGAGTCGGAGAACATCTGGCGGGTCGATCCATCGTTGTTCGTGATCTACGCCGAGGCCAAGCCGGGGGTGACCGCGGCGGCGCTCGAGACGGCGCTGAGCGCCGAGCTGGACGGACTGGCCCAGAAAGAGATGTCCGACGCGGCGTTGCAGAAGGCGAGGAACATCCGCACCACCCGACAGGTGAAGGCGCTCAAGACCAGCGGCGGGAAGGCGGAGCAGCTCGGGTTGTTCGAGGTCTACTTCGGGGGGTACGCGCGCCTGTTCACCATCCTGAAGAGCTACGACGCGGTCACCAAGGCGGATCTCCGCAGGGTGGCGGCGCGTTACCTGAAGGCCGACAACCGCACGATCGTCACGCTGGTTCCAGCCGAGTCGGGCGGCGAGCCCGGGCCATGATCGGACCCGGCGCGCGTCCATGGATCATCGCGGTCGCGACGCTCCTGGCCGCCGCCTGGAGCGGGCCGTCCGGCGCGCGCGCCGCCGCCCCGGCCTCCGCAGCCGCCGCGGGCTTCCGCATCCCCGCGCCGACGAAGACGGTGCTGAAGAACGGACTCACTGTCCTGGCCCTGGAGCGCCGCTCGATTCCGCTCGTGCAGTTTCAGCTCATGGTGAGGTCGGGCGCGGCCGCCGACCCGGCAGGGAAGGAGGGGACCGCCGCCCTGGTCGCGCGACTCCTGAAGCGGGGAACGAAGAGCCGATCGGCCACGCAGTTCTTCGAGGAGGTGGAGTTCGTGGGGGGGACGATCGACACCGCGGCGACCGCGGACGCGTCGTTCGTGCGGGGTGAGTTCGCGTCCCGCGACGTCGAGATCGGCTTCAACCTGATCGCCGATCTGGCGCTCAACCCCGCGTTCCGCCCCGAGGAGTTCGACAAGGAGAAGCGCCTGGCGTTGGCCGAGATCGTCGACCGGCTGGACGATCCCGACCAGGTGGCGCGGCTGGCGTTCGCCTCCTGGCTGTACGGCGGGCACCCTTACGGCCATCCGGTGGATGGCAGCAAGCGGTCCGTCCAGGCGTTGACGCGCGAGGACGTGTCGCGCTTCTACGAGTCGCGCTACGCCCCGAACGACGCCGTCCTGGCCGTCGTGGGCGACATCGACGCCGCGCAGGCGGCGCAGCGCGCCGAGCGGTATTTCTCCGGCTGGAAGCGTCGCTCGCTGAGCGAGGTGAAGATCGGGGAGACCCCGGCGGTGCGCGGACGCAAGGTGCTCCTGGTGGACAAGCCCGACGCCACGCAGTGCCAGATCCGGTTCGGCAACGTCGGCATCCGTCGAGCCGATCCGGAATATTTTCCGATGGCCGTCGGTAACGCCATCCTGGGAGCAGGCTTCACCTCCTGGCTGACGGACGAGGTACGCGTCAAGCGGGGGCTGACCTACGGGATCGCGAGCCGGCTCGAGTCGCTCAAGAGCTCGGGAAGCTTCTACGTCACGACCTTCTCGAAGAACGACAGCGTGATGGAAACGATCAAGGTGTCCCTCGAGCAGGTGCGCCGGCTGCGCGACGGCGACGTGCCCGCGGACGACCTGGACAAGGCGCGGAATTTCCTCGCCGGGGTCTATCCGCTTCGCATCGAGAGCCCCGACAATCTCACCGGGGAGATCCTGAACGTGGATCTGTTCGGGCTCGATCCCGACTTCATCAATCAGTATCAGAAACGCGTGCGCGGCGCCTCGGCCGAGGCCGTGAAGCGGGCCGCCCGCAGGCTGCCGCTCGACGACCTGGCGATCGTGGTTGTCGGACCAGCCCAATCTCTGCGGAAGGACCTCGAAACGCTCGGTCCGGTCACGGTGCGCCCCCTCGCCTCCGCACTCGAGCCCGGCGAGCCGGGTACGATGCCGGCGCGCTGACGCACGCCCGGGCTCGACCGGCGCCTCAGCGCGGGCCCGTCTGCTGCGCCAGCGATAGTCCCTGGAGCGCCACCGGAGAGTCGGGCTGAAGCGCCAGCGCCTTGCGGAAGCAGGCGGCGGCCTCGCCGCGGTCCCCCCGCGCCAGATGGATCCAGGCCAGGTTCGTGTAGACGTGGGCGAGAGAGGGCTTCTCGGCGAGGATCCGATCGATCTCCTGGAGCGCCTCGGCGTCGCGGCCGAGGCCGAACAGCGCATCCACGCGCATCACCCGCGCGATATAGGATCGCCGCCGCGCCAGGGCGCGCTCCGCCTCCGTGAGGGCGCGCGCCGCGTTTTCCCGTCGGATGGCGCCCCCCCTGTAGAGAGCCGGATCGAGGAGAGCGTAGCCGTCGCGCTCCGCCACCGCCGCCCAGGGCGCCTCGCCGCGCAGGTAGATCACGGCGACGTCGTCGAAGAACACCGGCCGCCAGCTCTTCACGCGATGGACCGTCGCGGCGGCGGTCATCATGCCCTGGCCCGGCCATTCGAGGACGACCGCCGCGGCGCGCAGGCGACCGAGCAGGTCTTCGAGAGCGTCGGAGTCGGTCAGCGTTCGCGCGTAGAGTCGATACAGGTCCTCCCCGTAGACATCGTTTCTCGAGTCCATCGTCACGCGTACGCCGGGATACAGTCGATAGACCAGATAGGCGCCCGACGAATAGGTATTGAAGACGTTGCCGCGCAGTCCGATCTCCGACAGGTAGTCGGCGGCCCCCACCGGGACGTTCCGGCCAATCCCCAGGCCGGGGGGGCGGACCTGTGACGGCGCAAGGGGGTAGCCCGCGAGCCCGAACCAGGTCGCGAGCAGCAGGATGACGCCGGTCGCCGAATACAGGGCGGCCGGGTCGATCGAGAATCGCCGCATCCACCCTGGAAGCGATCCGCTCCCCTGGGCCGCGACTCCCGGAAACGTGGCCAGGGCGAAGTCGGCCACGCAGCGATTCATCTTTAGCGAGAGACACAGGAGGAAGATGAACAGGAGAATGGGGAAGGCGCCGCCGGGCGGCAGGCGGCCCTCCCGACGCCAGGCGCGAAGGGCCAGGCCGTGCGACAGAGCCCCCAGGATCACCCAGGCCACGTAGGCGCGGGCCATGTACGTCGAAGCGAACGCGCTGAGGTTGACGGATGCGCTCGGGACATCGACGGTGAACAGCGGCGGGATCCATTCGTAGATCGTGCCCATGAAGGAGCTGCCGGCCAGATCGAACGGGAAGCGGAGAAGCCTCGGCCCGTATGGATTGACCACGCAGGCGGCCAGCAGGATCGCCGACAGGAGGGCGAGCGATCGTGCCTCGCGCCCCGGCGGCCCCGTCGGCGTGGGCCTGCGATCACAGGCGGCGCCGGCCGCGGCCAGCGCCACGATCGCGGGGCCGAGGATGAATCCAGCGTGCAGGTTCGCCCACGCGATCTGGATCGGAACGAAGATCCAGAGGGGAGTCGGCCGGCCGGCCTGGCGCCGGGCCAGGAGCAGCAGAAAAGCCGCCGTGTTCAGATAGGTCAGGATGTGGGGCCTCTCCATGAAACGCCAGGCCGCAACGATCATCACGAAGGCCAGCGCCGGGACGGCGATCGGGGGCGGGGCTCCGAGAAGCCGGGCCGCGGCGTAGAGCAGACCCGCGACCGCGATCGCCGTGAGCGTCTTGAGGGCGATGAGGCCGTTCCATCCGAACGCCGCCTGCACCAACCGGAACAGCACGGAGGCGAGCCACTCGTGGGCGATGAAAGGCCGGCCCCTGGCCAGGGCGGAGTAGTCGTCGACGCGCGGCACGTGTCCCGTCGTCAGGATCGTCTCGCCGGTCTTCAAGTGCAGGAAGAGATCGTTGTTGGTGATCGGGGTGATGTTGAGGGCGAGCAGGAGAATCGCCAGCGCCGCGAGAGCAACCGCCTCGCCGCGCCGGATCGACCCGGGCGTGGTCACGGGCTCTATTTCAGCCTGGCCGCGATCAGGGCGTTGACCGCCTTTCCGTCGACGCGCCCGCGATGGCGGGCCATGAACTCCTTCATGGCGCGCCCGAGATCCTTCTTCTGGGTGATCCCCAGCTCGGAGAGCAGGGCGTCGATCGCCGCGGCCGTCTCGTCGGGGCCCATGGCGGCCGGCAGATAGCGCTCGACCACCGCGATCTCCGCCCGTTCCTTGTCGGCGAGATCCTTGCGGCCCCCCTTGTCGTACTGCTCGATCGCCTCCCGCCTGGTCTTGACGGCCCGCTGCAGCACCGCGAGGTAGTCGTCCTGCGTCAGATCGCGCTTCGCCTCGATCCGGGCGTACTGGACCTGCGAGATCAGCATGCGGAGCGTCGCCGTGGCGAGGGCGTCCTTCTTCCGCATCGCCTCCGAGAGATCCGCTTTGAGTCTCTCGATCATGAGCCCTCCGCGGACGCCGCGGTCGTGCCTCGGGGCGGCGGCGCGGCGCCGCACCGAATCATAGACGGACGGGGTCGATCCGTCCAGGGGACGGCGCCCGTCTGGTCGCCCGGCGGGGGACTCGTCTATAATGCCGGCCCCGCGTCGGGCTGGTCGGCGAAACCTGACCGGGCCGGAAAATTCTGGAGGCGATCGTGACGGACGAAGGGCAGGACGGGGATCGGGAGGAGGCGCGCGAGGCCTCGCCCGAATCCGGGCCGCCTCGCACGGTCAACGTGGCGGTGCTGGCCGGGGCGGTCGTTCTGATCGGCCTCGTGGCG
>DATFVU010000258.1:0-10140 GCA_035260145.1 Candidatus Polarisedimenticolia bacterium
GGCGCCCCCGCCGGTCGAGAGCGCCTCGCCCAGGGCCAGGTGATTCGGCGGAAAGTCCGGCCGAAGCTGCGCGGCCGTGCGTGCATGCCGCAGTCCGAGGTCCGGGTCGCCCGGCCCCGACGGCCAGCCCGGAGCCCGCAGATACAGAAGCGCCAGCGCCCGGTCGGGTCCGCCCTCGTCGATCGTCGGCTGCGCCTCCGCGGCCCGCCGGAACAGCGCCTCGATCTTCGGCAGGGCCGACAGGGCCGTCGAGGGTTTCTCGCGCGCCTGCACGCCGAGGGCCGCCCCGAGCCAATAGTCGCAGCGCGGATCGAGGGGAGCCTCGCGCCCGCACCACTGCGCCGCCTCGACCGCCGTGCGGGCGCCCTCCTCGCGCGCGCGGGCCTCGGGCTCGTGTTCGATCAGCCAGATCTGCGCCTGCACCGCGCCGAGGAGCGCGTCGATCGGCGCATTCTCCGCGGCGGCGGCGCGCAGGAACATCTGCGACGCCTGCTTCGCTTTCTCGACGTCGCGCTCGGCGAACAGCGCCGCGGCGTTCGACACGAGCGTTGCCGCCTCCCCGGGCCGCACGGGCGCGGCCTCCCCGGGCGGGGCGCCGGCCAGATCACCGAGCGGCCTCGGTTCCTTAAGAGCGCTGGCGCACGCCAGGGCAGCGACGCCCGGGAGCGTCAGTGCGAAGACCAGCAGCGCAGCCGCGAGGCCGGCCGGACCGCCTTTGCGATCCATCAGTGGGCGGCCGTCGAGGCGCGGGCCGCGATGAACGAGCGCCGGGCGGCATCCAGCGCCGTGCGATCCACCGGCTCGAAGCGCGCGAGCTTCATGGTGCTCAGAAGCTCCGCCGAATCCGGCCGCGTGTTGAGAATCGCAAACCCGTGCACCAGGGCGTCGACCTGCTTCGGCGACAGCCGTCCGCCGACGGAGCACAGGATGGCCGCGGGCATCGGCGCCGATCGCGCCACGATCTCGAGGTCCGGCGCGAACGGCAGGGATTCCAGGCCCTTCGCCTGCGCGCGATCCAGGATGACCGCGACCGGGTCCCCGGCCGCGGCCCGGCGCAGGGCCGAGAGGACGTTGGCTGTGAAGGTCACGCTGGACGTCGCCGGAAGCGCGCCCCACCCGCCCAGGATCGGACCGCGCACGAACTCGGGGGCGTAGCCGGCGCCTCCGGTGATCTCCCAGCCGTCCAGTGCGACAGGACTCGCGATGCGGCCGCGACGGGCGGCCAGACTCCAGGTCTCCAGGGCGCCGGACTCCGCGACCGGCTGAAGTCTCGCCGTGAGCTTCAGGCTGGTCTCCTGCTGCAAATAGAGAGGCAGGGACAGGAGCCCGAGAGCGGCGTCCTTCTGAGCGAGCCGCTTCAGACCTCCGTCCGCCGTCTCGAAATAGAAGGCGTGCAGGGAATCGGCGCTCAGGCCCGCCCCGGCGGCCGCGAGGCGCGCGAACTGGTCCATCGTCGGCTGCGCCGCCTCCGTCGTCCCGGGGTAGCCGGGGGCGCACACCACGAGGGTCTTTCCGGCGCCCGCCGCGAAGGCCGCGGGACCGATCGCGATCGCGGGAAGGCCGGCGAAGAGGAGGCCGGCGAAGAGCGCCCGGAGATGGGGCCGCGGCATCGAATCCTCCCTGAATGTCGGGCCAGGAAGGATACTCTAGGTCGCATGAGCCTAACCACGTTCGGGGGGCACCGGACGACTCGGGTGTGCGCCGTGCTTCTCGCGGCGGCGGCCTTCTGTGCTCCCGGGTCGGAGGCCCGGGAAGACCCCGCCTTCCTGAGCGTCGTGGTGGGCGACTGCATCCTGCAGGCGCGAGTTTCGGAGCGCCCCCGCCTGCTGAGTCTGGCGGAGCAGGCAAGGACTCTGCTGCCGCGGGTCGAGGCGGAGCTGGGGGCGCGGGCCGGGGCACCGTATCGCATCATCCTGATTCCGCCCGCCGCCGGGGACGATCCGCTTTTGCGCGAGCTCAAGGGGCTGGCCCCTCCCTGGGCGGCCGGCTTCATGATCCCCGCCCGTCGCCTGGGCGCGATTCGGATCGCCGAATCAGATCGCTATCCCTTCTCCGATCTCGCGTCGGTTCTGGCCCACGAGGCGACGCACATCCTGCTGTTCGACGCCGCCGGCGACGGGCCGCCCCGCTGGTTCGGGGAGGGGGTCGCCACGGGAATCGAGCGCTCCTGGGGCGTGCGCGATATCCTGGTCCACTCGTCGTCCGTCCTGACCGGTCGCCTTCCGCCGCTGGCCGAGCTGGACGCCGCCTTCGAGGCCTCCGACGAGCGGGCGCGCGCCGCCTACGCCGCCTCGTTCGACTTTCTCCTGTTCACGGTGAAGACCTACGGGCCCGGCGTCGTGCGCGACATCGTGCGCGAGACGAAGACGCGCCCCTTCCCCGAGGCCTGGCGTGTGGCGACGGGCGTGCGGCTCGACGAATCGGAGGCGGCCTGGCGCCGTGGCAGCCTCCTGCTCTACCGCTGGGTGCCCGCCGTCACCGGAACGACCGCGATCTGGACCGGGATCACGCTCCTGGCCCTCTTCGCCGGCGCCAGGCGCCGGGCCCGCTCGCGCCGGATTCGGGAACGATGGGACCTCGAGGACGGGGCCCCCCCGCCGGACGAGGTCGTGCATTGAAATCGCAGAGGACGCGAGGGGGGCGCGGCCATCGCTACTTCGCGGTCCGCCCGTCCGCCATTCAGGGGCTGGGCGGATTCGCCGTGCGGCCGATCGCGCGCGGCACGCGCATCGTCGAGTACACGGGGGAGCGGATCTCGCACGCCGAGGCGGATGCCCGCTACGACGACCCCCGCATGTCGCGGCACCACACCTTCCTGTTCACCCTCGACCGGAGCATGGTGATCGACGCGGCCGTGGGGGGCGGCGCGGCGCGCTTCCTCAATCACTCGTGCGATCCGAACTGCGCGCCCGTGGTCGAGGGAGGGCGGGTGTTCATCGAGGCCGCGCGCGACATCCGTCCGGGAGAGGAGCTGACCTACGACTACGCCTACAGGCGTGAAGGGGGCGCCGACGAGGAGCGGGAGGATCGATATGCCTGTCGCTGCGGAGCCCGCCGCTGCCGCGGCACGCTCCTCTCGCCACGCCGACCGAGAACCGGCTGAGTCGACCCGGGGTCGGCCTCAGCCGGTCAGGAGGCGGGCCTCCTCCTTGAGAGCGGCCACGGCGTCCCGCACGCGGTCGGCGTGCGTACGGAAGCTCAGGACGCAGATGCGCAGGACGTAGCGTCCTCCGATCGTGCTGCTCGACAGGAACACCCGGCGCCGGCCGTTCACCCGGCGCAGCAGCTCGGCGCCGAAGGCGTCGGGGTCGCCGTTCGGCGGCCTGGCCGTGAACGCGACGATCGACAGCTGCGGCTCGTCCAGCATCTCGAGGAGCGGGTCGTCCTTGAGCTCGTCGTAGGCCATCCGGGCCAGGTCGAGCTTTTCCTGGATCTGCCGGCGGAACGCCCCGAGGCCGTGCAGCTGGATCGGGAGCCAGAGGCGCAGGCCGCGGAAATCGCGCGACAGCTCCGGCGAAAGGTCGGTGAAATTCGGGAGACCCCGCCCGACACCGACGTCCTGGAGATAGGCGGCCCCTCCCTGGTGGGCGCGCCGCAGCGATTCCGGGTCGCGCACCAAGAGGCAGCCTGTCCCGTACGGCAGGAACAGCCCCTTGTGCGGGTCGAGGGTGATCGAGTCACAGCGTTCGATCCCGGGCATGCGCGCCGCCCCCTCGGGCACCAGCCGGAAGAACCCTCCGTAGGCGGCGTCGGCGTGGACCCAGAGATCGTGCCGTCGCGCGATGTCGAGGATCTCCGGAAGAGGATCGATGGCGCCCGTGTTGGTGGTGCCGACGTTGGCCGCCACGAAGAACGGCCGGAGCCCCCGCGCCCGGTCGGCGACGATGGCGGCCTCGAGGCGATCCGGACGCAACCGGAATCGCGCGTCCACCTCGATGCGGCGGACGTTCGCCTGGGGAAAGCCCGCGGCGCGCGCGGCCTTGAACAGGGACAGGTGGGTCTCTTCCGAGGCGTACAGAACGCCCTCGAGAAAGTTCTCGGGGAGCATCGCCACGCGCGCCGTCACCAGGGCGATCTGATTCGACAGCGAGCCGCCCGAGGTCAGGATGCCGCCGGCCGAGGACGGATAGCCCATGAGCGCGGCGAGCCAGTCGATCGTCTTCGCCTCGATGCGCGCCAGGGCCGGGGCCGCCGCGGCGACGCCCACGAAACGGTTCACCGCGCAGGCGATGAAGTCGGCGAGCGCCGCCGCCGGGACGCCACCGCCCGGGATGAAGGCCAGGTAGCCCGGCCCGGCCGTGGTGAACGACTTGGCCACCGCGGGGCGCAGGCGCTCCAGGATCGTCCCGATCGGACGTCCATCCTCGGGGGGTGGCTCGTCGAACGATGCGGCCACACGATCCGCCCCTTCCATGTCGAACGACGGCTGTTCCGGCAGCGAGTCGATGTGCTCGACCACGAAATCGGCGCACGCGTCGATGAGCAGGCGAAGCTCGTCCGATTCGGGCTCGAGCGGCCACTCGGACGGAGGGGGTCGGCGCATGGGTGGAAATTCTAGCGGAGAAGTGGGCGCGCGGAACGGCCCGTACTATAATCCCGCGTTGCGCTTCTAACCAGTCGTTTCTATTGAGGAGGGACCATGAGGAATCTGGCTGCTGTGGTCTGCGCGTTGGTCGTCGCCGGCCTGATCCTGGGAGTGGCGACTCCTGCGATGGCCGCGGGAAAGACCCATCAAGTCAAGGCGACGGTCGTGGCCGTCGATGCCGAGCACAATCAGATCACCATCAAGGACGAGACGGGAGCGGAGAAGACCGCCCCCGTGATGGACAAGGCCATCGAGGAACTCAAGACCGTGAAGGCCGGTGACCACGTCACGCTCACCTGCAAGGACAATGACAAGGGTGAGCATGAGGGCGTCACGTCAATCAAGAAGGGATGAGAGTTCTCGTCTAGAGAACTTCATCGACTAGGCGGGCGCGGCGAGCCGGAACGACCGGCGCCGCGCCCGTCGTCTTTTACACCGCTTTACACGGCGACGCTGGCCGCCGGCGCGATCAGGGTGGTATTCTCTCGCCATGAAACTCCGCACGCAGCTGATCCTGGCGTTCCTGCTCCTGGCCGTGGTGCCCCTGGGAGCCATCACTGTGTACGCGTACTACTCGTCCGCGCGCGCCCTGCGCCGCACGGTCGAAGCCGAATCGGCGCGCCTCGCCGGTGAGATGAACCTGAGGATGGGCGTGGTGACGGCCAGCTTGAGCCGGCGCATCGACACGCTCGAGAGCCTGCCGTTCCCCGAGACCCATGGAGGGCCGAGCGACGTCGGCGACACACCCGACCCCGCCCTCGTGGGGCGGCTGGTCGCGGCCCTGGGTGAGGCGGCCCACCTGGTCGACGCGTTCGAGTTCACCCCGGCGCCCACGGCACCCCCGGCGGAAGCCTATCCCGGAGTCCCCCGCGCGCCGCGCGACAAGTCCCCGACCGGCGCCAGGTCGCCACGCCGGTATCCGGCGATGGCCCACCCCGGGGCGCCGGCGGTCCCGTCACCGGTCGTCATCCCGCTCCCGAAGGTCGTGCAGGACATCTCTAACGACCCGAATCTGGCGTCCGTCATGAAAATGGCCTCGGCGCTCATCCCTCCCGAGGAGGCCGATCGGCTCCGCAAAGAGCTGCAAGGCAACCTGGGCGAGGGAACGGAGCAGATCCTGCACACCGTCAAGGAAAAGATCCTGGCCGAGGCGCAGAAGAAGGCGGGGCTGGCGAAGGACGACAAGGCGCCGGCGTCCCTCGCCCTCAAGCAGGAGTTCGGCTGTCCGCTGAAGCGCAACGGCCAGACCGTCGGCCACCTCAAGGCGAAGGTCAGCGCCGACCGCCTGCTGCGCGAGGTTCTGTCGCAGACCCGGCGCGAGCAGGGAGAGATCCCGTTCGCCATCGACGCCTCGGGCGCATTGTTCACTCCCGACTCGGCCGACGAGCCGAAGCTGCGCGGACTCGAGCGGGCCGCGGCGTCGGGCCGGGCGGACTCGCTGAAAAAGGAGACCGCGGACGCGGCTGGGGCCGGCAAGGAGCCGCGGGACGGATCGCTCGATGACGCGATGCCGGCCGGCCTGTCGCGGGCCTCGGTCGCGGACGGGGACGCGGACGTCGGGAACACGCATGGCGGCGACCACAAGGTCCGCGTGGACGTGAAGCCGGACGAGAACTGGGTGGTGGTGACGCGCGAGGACCCGACGACCGGGCTGGTGTTCGGCATCGCCCGACCGGTCGGAGAAGCGCTGGGGGAGATTCGCCGGGCCTCGGCGCGCAATCTCGGAGCCGGTCTCATGCTCGCGGCGCTGGCGCTGTTCGGGATCGTCCCGATCTCGCGACGCATGACGCACAACCTCTCCGATTTGACGCGCGCCGCCGGCGAGCTGGCGGCCGGGAACCTCGACACCCAGGTGCCGGTGCGCTCGCGCGACGAGCTGGGGCACCTCGCCCAGGCCTTCAACCGGATGGCGCGTGAGCTGGCCTCGAACCAGGAGCGCCTGGTGGAGCAGGAGCGGCTGCGCAAGGAGCTGGAGCTGTGCCGCAGGATTCAAAGCGAGCTTCTTCCGAGGAGACCGCTCTCCTGTTCGTTCGCGGAGGCGCAGGGCGTGTCGATACCGGCGCACGAGCTGGGAGGGGACTTCTTCAACTACTTCGTCCTGCCCGGCGAAGAAGTGGCGCTGTTCATGGGGGACGTCTCGGGCAAGGGGGTTCCGGCGGCCCTGCTGATGGCCAATCTCCAGGCGACGCTGCGGGCGCGCATTCCGCTCGAGCGGGATCTGGCGGCGTTCGCCGAGAGGCTCGACCGCGAGGTCGAAGGGAGCACGCCGCCGGAGGTCTACCTGACGCTGTTCCTGGGCATCCTCGACCCCAAGCGCGGCGAGCTGCGGTACGTGAACGCCGGACACGAGAGCCCGTTCTTGTTGCGCGGGGACGGCCGTCTGGAGAGGCTCGAAGCGACCGGGCGACCGGTCGGGCTCCTTTCCGGCGGCGGCTTTACCGAGCGCTGGGTCCCGGTCGAGCCGGGCGACCGTCTCATCCTGTACACGGACGGCCTGGTCGAGGCCGAAAACGCGGCGGGCGCCGCGTTCGGGTGCGACCGTCTCGAAAGGGTGGTCGCGGAACAGGGGGCGATCGAGCCCGCCTCTCTCCTGGCGCGCGTCGAGCGCGCCTACCAGGATCACAGAGGCGCCGTGGAGGCCGCCGACGACGCGACGCTGCTGGTCCTCAAGGTGGGGGAAGCCGTCGGGACCGGCACGGCGCCCAGGGTCGCGCGCCGCACCATCCTCATCCCGCCCGAGCGCAGCGAATCGGGCCCGGCCGCCACGGCGTAACCCCGCGAGCCCCGCTCCGGGGATCGGGATCGACGGCCGCCGCGCGCGGGAACCCTAGCCCGGGGCGCGATACACGTTCAGAGTGCCGGTCACCGTCGCTCCGATCCCCATGAGCTTCGGATTGGTGAGGGTCATCGTCGCGGTCTCCTCGACCCGACAATTGAATTGGAGCGATGTACTCTCCGGCTGATTGTCGCAGGCGGCTCCGGACCAGTTGACCGTCACCCCCTGCTTCAGCCGCGGGTCGACTTTCGTTTCGATGACGACGAGGTAGTAGGCCGGCTGCAGCGTGAAGCTGCGGCTGGCCCCCTCGCTCAGCGTCAAAGCCTCTGAGACGACCTTCTCCACGACCTCCACCGCGGTGGCGGACGAGATCGCGCCGACGGAGGATTGCAGGCGCGCCTTCCCGACCGCGACCCCCTTCAGCGTGTCCCCCTCGACCGCCAGGATCGATGGATCCGACGAGGTGATGTCGACCTTCACCCCATCGAGCGGCTGCGCCCCGTCGCCCACGACCCGGGGGTTGAGGGGCGTGGGGCTGCCGATCACGACCTGAAGCTTCGCCGGGACGTCGATCTCCACAGGGATCCGGCACTTCAACGGGACCGGCTCGCTGATCGCGCCGCTGGTCAAGGTCAGTTTCGCGTCTCCCGACTTCAGGCAGCGCAGGCTGCCGTCGGCGGAGACCTCGAGCACGTCCGCGGGACCGCCCGAGTAGGACGGGGTGAGTCCCTCGATCGCCTCCCCCTTCTTGTTGAGCACCGACACGGGAAACTTGAACTGGTTGGGATGGGTCACGACGGGCGACGCGTCGTGCTTGAAGCTCGCCGGCGTCTTGTCGGCGCAGGCCAGCGACAGGGCGACCAGGGTCGTCAGAACGATCGACGAAATCTTTCGCATGGGGAGCCTCCGGCGGCGCGAACAGGGGACGAGACCCGGGCGGGCGGACGATAGAAAGAATCACGCGGCGTGTCAAGACGGAAGCGCAGGGGCGGCGCCTCACGGCACCGGATGTCGTGACAGCCACGAGGCAAACGGCTATGCTCCGCACATGTCCACGGCAGCGGGACAGGCCGGCCTTTCGCCGGAGGAGGCTCTGCAGAGGGCCCGCGTGATCTGGCGGGTGCTTCTTCTGGGGCAGGTCGGGTTCGCGGGCGTGATCGGCGCGTTGTTCTGGAGCCGCGCCACGCCGCAGGATCCGGGGGAGCTGTCCCGGCTCCTGACGCGCATCGGGCTCGGTCTGCTTCTTGTGGTCGTTCCCCTGGCGTACACAGTCAGGAGTCGCATCTTCCGTGGGGCTGAGGAAGGTCGACCGACGCCGCCCGCGAGCTATCTCCAGGGCACCATCGTCTTTCTAGCGATGTGCGAGTTCGTGTCGCTGTTCTCGCTCGTCGCCGTCTACCTGCACGGCCGGTTCTTCCCTCCGTTCATCGCCACGCTCGCCGCCGTGCTCGTGCAGGCCTTCAACCTCCCGACCGGCCGCGAGATGCGCCCCTCCGAAGCGGAGAGCGCACCGATCGAGCCGCACTGAGGACGGGAGGGATTCAGGCCTCGTCCCGCGGCCGAAGGGTGCGGTGCGCGCGGATGAGGAGGGTCTTGATCGGCAGGTCGTACGCGCAGGCCTGCTCGCAGAAGCCGGCGCAGTGGGCGCAGTGCGCGGCGCGCTCACCGGCGACGAGCCTGGCGTACGACTCGAGCGCCCGGCTCTCCTGTTTGTATTCGTTGTGATACATCGAGAAGCGGAGAATATCGGCGATGCGCACGTTCTCGGGGCAGGCCGGGAGACAGGCCCCTGAGAAGCGGCAGACTTCCGTCGAGAAGGTCTCCTCGTAGTCCTTCAAGACATTTAGATCAGCCTTCTCGAGCGGCCGGCCGGAGGCGGGGACGTACTCGTCCACCTGCTGCCGGCTGTTGATCGAGATGATCAGGTTGGAGACGCGGGGGTTGGAGAGCACCCATTTCAGTGCCGCCTGCTTGAACGTGCCGTAGCGGTCGCGAAACCTGTCGAGATCCTCCCCCTTGGCGCCGGCGAGCGTCTTCATCGCGATGAAGCCGACGCCCTTGGCGTGCGCCTTGTCGATCAGCCGGTCCTGCTCCGGGTAATCGAGGAACGAGTAGCGACACAGGAGGACGTCGAACCTCCCGGAGTCGACGGCGTGGTGCATGACTCCCATGAGATCGGGATCGTGTCCGCTGGCCCCGAGGAATCGCGCCTTGCCCGCCTTGCGCGCCGCCTCGAACGCCTCGAACATCTCCGGATTCTTGAGCCTCTCCACGCCGACGCCGTCGGAGTTGGCTCCCACCTCGTGGTTCAGGACGACGTCGACGTGATCGGTGCGCAGGCGCTTGAGGCTTCCGTCGAGCATGTCGAGAAAGACCTGCTTCTTCGGCTCCCTGCCGATGTGGTGCGGGCACCACTTGGTCGTGAGGACGACTTTGTCGCGGCGCCCCACGAGAGCCGCGCCGATCACCTCTTCGCTCCGGCCGCCACGATAGCAGTGGGCGGTGTCGATGTAGTCGATGCCGCGATCGATGGCGTAGCGGACGATGTCCGGATCGCTGACCGGGAAACCGCCGAAGCCGATCTCGGAGACGCGCAGGTCGGTCCGGCCCAGCGTGCGCCGGACCATCGTCGAGCCGGCGGGGGGCTGCGCTGCCGCGGTCTGTGTTTTGGAGACGAGCGCCGCGGAGACGAGGGCGCCGCCGGCGACGGCGGTGCGCTTCAGGAAGGCGCGCCGGCTGAGAGCACGCCTGGCGCGGCGTCGGGTCCGGCTGGAGCGGG
>DATFVU010000259.1:0-9233 GCA_035260145.1 Candidatus Polarisedimenticolia bacterium
GTTCGACGGCGTCTCCTATGTCATCGCCATCGAGGAGGTGTCGCGGGCGTGCGCGTCGACCGGCGTCATCCTGTCGGTCAACAATTCGCTTTTCTGCGCGCCCCTGCTGCGCCACGGGAGCGAGGCTCAGAAGCGGACCTACCTCGTGCCGCACGCGCGCGGCGAGAAGATCGGCGCCTATTGCCTGACCGAGCCCGATTGCGGCTCGGACGCGGCGGCCCTCCGCACGCTGGCCGTGAAGAAGGGGGACCGGTACGTCCTGAAGGGGAACAAGGTGTTCGTCACCAACGGAGTGGCGGCCCATACGTTCATCGTGTACGCCACGCTCGATCCGCAGCTGCGTCACAAGGCAATCTGCGCCTTCATCGTCGAGCGCGACTTTCCGGGGCTCCGCCTCGGGCGGCCCGAGCACAAGATGGGAATCACCTGCTCCGGGTCGGTCGAGATCGTGCTCGACGGGTGCGAGGTGCCGGCGGAGAACCTCCTGGGGACGGAAGGCGAGGGCTTCAAGATCGCCATGAGCACTCTGGACGGCGGCCGCATCGGTATCGCGGCCCAGGCGATCGGGATCGGCCGGGCCGCGCTGGAGGAGTCGCTGGCGTACAGTCAGGGCCGGCGCGCTTTCTCTCAGCGGATCGCCGATTTTCAGGCCACGCAGTGGAAGCTCGCCGACATGGCCACCGAGCTCGAGGCGGCGCGGCTTCTGGCCTACCGCGCCGCCTGGCTGCGCGACCGTCAGAAGCGCTGCTCGCTCGAGACCAGCATGGCGAAGCTGTTCGCCTCGGAGGCCTGCGTGCGGGCCACCAAGGAGGGGGTGCAGATCCACGGCGGCTACGGCTACATCAACGAATACACCGTCGAGCGGCTGTTCCGCGACGCCAAGATCACCGAGATCTATGAGGGGACGTCGGAGATTCAGCGGGTGGTGATCGCCAAGGAGATCCTGAGAGAGGACTGAGATGAAGCCGAAAAACGGTGGCCGGACATCGACGGTGACATCGCGCGGACGGCGGGAGTGGGAGGAGACCACGCTGCGCCCCGGTCTCGGGAAGAAGCCGGAGCGGAAGAAGGAGTTCACCACCGTCTCCAGTCTGCCGATCGAGCGGCTGTATTCGGCGGAGGACCTGAAGGGATGGGACCCGGCCGCCAGGCTCGGCTTCCCGGGCGAGCCCCCGTTCACGCGCGGCATCCACCCGACGATGTACCGCGGCCGGCTGTGGACCATGAGGCAGTTCGCCGGATTCGGCAGCGCCGAGGACACCAACAGGCGGTTCCACTACCTCCTCGATCACGGGCAGACCGGCCTGTCGGTCGCCTTCGATCTTCCGACGCTGATGGGCCGCGACTCGGACGATCCGCAGGCGGAGGGGGAGGTCGGACGCGAGGGCGTGGCGATCGACACCCTGGCGGACATGGAGGTCCTGTTCAAGGGGATCCCTCTGGACCGGGTGTCCACGTCGATGACGATCAACGCCCCGGCCGCAGTCATCCTGGCGATGTACCTCGCCGTCGCCGAGAAGCAGGGCGTGTCCCTGGAACAGCTCGAGGGGACGGTGCAGAACGACATCCTGAAGGAGTACATCGCCCAGAAGGAATGGATCTACCCGCCGGCCCCGTCGCTGCGCATCATCACCGACATGGTCGCCTTCTGCACGTCGCGGGTGCCGAAGTGGAACACGATTTCGATCAGCGGCTACCACATCCGCGAGGCCGGCTCCACGGCCGCCCAGGAGCTGGCGTTCACCCTGGCCGACGGAATCGGTTACGTGCAATCGTGCGTCGACGCGGGGCTCGACGTGGACGAGTTCGCACCGCGTCTCTCATTCTTTTTCAACTCGCACAACGATTTCTTCGAGGAGGTCGCCAAGCTGCGCGCCGCGCGTCGGGTGTGGTGCGCCGTCATGCGGGATCGCTTCCACGCGAAATCGCCGCGCTCCTGGGTCTTGCGCACGCACGTCCAGACGGCGGGATGCTCGCTCACGGCCCAGCAGCCGATCAACAACGTCGTGCGCGTGACCCTGCAGGCCCTCGCCGCCGTCATGGGCGGAACGCAGTCCCTGCACACCAACGCCCTGGACGAGACCCTCGCCCTGCCGACCGAGGACTCCGCGCGCATCGCGCTGCGCACGCAGCAGATCATCGCGGAAGAGAGCGGTGTGGCGAACACCGTGGACCCGCTGGCCGGGTCCTACTTCGTCGAGGCGCTGACCGACCGCATGGAGCAGGAGGCGTGGGACATCATCCGGCGTATCGACGAGATGGGCGGGATCGTCCCCGCCATCGAGCAGGGCTACCCGCAGCGCGAGATCGCCGAGGCGGCCTATCTGTACCAGAGGCAAATCGACTCCGGTGAGAAGTGCGTCGTCGGAGTCAATCGGTACACCGAGGGGGACACTCAGAAGGCGGCGACTCTCAAGATCGGGGCCGAGGTCGAGCCGGGGCAGGTGGCGCGCCTGAAAGACATCCGCGGGAGCCGCGATCAGGAGCGCCACGCGAAGGCCCTAAAACGACTCGAGCAGGTGGCGCGCACCCGGGAGAACCTCATGCCCGCCATCCTGGACGCCGTGCGCGCCTACGCATCGGTCGGCGAGATCTGCGCCGTTCTGAAGTCGGTCTTCGGTGCGTACCGCGAGGGTCGGGTGTCGCTGTGAGCCCGGAGCCCGAGAAGAAGGTGCGTCTGCTGGTCGGAAAGGTTGGTCTGGACGGGCACGACCGCGGCGCCAAGATCATCGCGCGGGCGCTCCGTGACGCGGGGTTCGAGGTGATCTACACCGGACTTCACCAGACTCCGGAAATGGTCGTCGCCACGGCGCTGCAGGAGGACGTGGACGGGATCGGCCTGTCGCTCCTGTCGGGCGCGCACAACACGATCTTTCCAAAGATCCTCAGGCTCCTCGGGGAGAAGGAGGGTTCCGACATCGTGGTGTTCGGAGGGGGCATCATCCCCGAGGAGGACATACCGACCCTGAAAGGGGCGGGGGTGCGTCAGGTGTTCACGCCGGGGGCCAGCACCCGGGAGGTCGTCGATTGGGTCAGGGCCAACGTCCCTCCGCGCCGGCGTTGAAGTCGAACCGGCCTTCCTTGACAGTGCCCACCCTTTGGGCTAGGTTTGGCGCAGGAGCATGAAACTCCTCATGGTGAGCGTCGGTGAGGGTCGCTACGCGGTGCCGGCCGACGCGGTGGCGCAGATCGTCGACCCGGCGCTCGAGAGCGATTTCCACCTTGAGGACGCAGAGGCGGTTTACCGCGGCGAGCGTCTCCCGCTCCTCGATTTGCACGAGGCCGCCGGGGAGCGACGCGGGCCTTCTCCCGTGTACCTTCTCCTGGAGGGCGCGCGGCGGCGCGTGGTGATCGCCGTCGATGGAGCCGAGGCGATTCGTGACGTCCCGGCCGGCGACATCGCGCCACTCCCGGCGTTCATCTTCGCCCGGCCCCGCCGCTCTTTTCGCGGCGTTTTTTCGGACGGCCGGGACCCGCGCCTGGTCCTGGACGAGGACGGGATCCTGTGAGCGACGTCGCGACGGGCGCCCGGTTGATCGGGTTTCGCGTCGGGAGCGCCGACGCCGCGCTGCCGATCGGCATCGTGCGTGAGGTCACCGAGCGACCGCGCGTGGTGCGCGTTCCGGGAAGCCACGAATTCGTGAGCGGCGTCGTGCTGCACGGGGGCGTGGCCCTTCCGGTCTATGATCTGCGACGCTTCGAGCCCCTCTGGTCGCGGCCTGACGCTTGCGCGCCGCGGGGGGCCGACGCGGGCCACCTGATCGTCTGCGACTGGGGAGAGGTGGCGCTGGGAGTTCTGGGGGACCGGGTGGATCTGGTCGAGGAGGCCGTGGCCGACGAAGGTCCTGGCGAGAGCGCGACGGCGCCGTACGGAATGAGCGAGGCCTACGTCAAGCGCGTTCTGCGCCGCGACGGGGAGGCCATCGTGCTGCTCGACACGGACAGGCTGTTCGCGTCCCTGGGAGTGCCCGCGGCCGAGCCGCGCGCAAGGAGGAGAGACGGTGAAGACGATCCTGCTGGCGGATGACAGCATCACCATTCAGAAGGTCGTGGAGCTCACGTTTTCCGAGGCCGACTACCGGGTGATCTGCGTCAGCAGCGGCGGGCAGGCGCTCAAGAAGATGGCCGAAGTGCGGCCGGACGTGATCCTTCTCGACGTCATCATGCCGGAAAAGAACGGCTACGAGGTGTGCGAACAGCTCAAGCGCAACCCCTCGACAGCGGGAATCCCCGTCCTCCTCCTCACCGGAACGTTCGAGCCGTTCGACCGGAAGCGGGCCGAGACCGCGGGCGCCAACGGGCATCTCACGAAGCCCTTCGAATCCCAGGCGCTCGTGGCCCGCGTCGAGGAGCTGATCGCCGCCACACCGTCGGTCGCCGCCGACGAGGAGGGCGGCCGGATGGACATCATCTCCGGAGGGGAGGTGTACCGCGTCGATCCGGGGCGGGCCGGCGAGAGCATGCGCCCCGCTCCGACCGCGGGCGCGGCCCCGCAGACCGCCGCTCCGGCGGCCGCGTCAGGCGATTTGGGCGCGAGTGCTTCAGCCGCGTCATCGTTGCCGCCCTTCCCGGCCGCGGCCGCCGCCGAAGACGATACGGACCGCGAATCGCGGACCCATCCGGCGCTGGCTTCCCCCGATCCTGCGGCGGGCGGTTCCTTCGTCGGCTTCGCGGATGTCGGGATGGACGCCGACATGGAGGGGGAGATCGTTCCGGATCGCTTCGATGTGGGGTCGAGGGGGGAGTCACCCGCGTCCCAGGGTCCGCGCGCGGATGGCCCGTCGATCGGGCGCCGTTGGGCGGGGCCTGCCGCGGCGGCGCAGGCGACGCCGGAGTCCAACTTCTCGGGATCATTCGAGGCGGAGTTCGATCTGACGGATGAAGAGTCCGTCCCGGCATCGACGACGGGGTCGCGGCCGGAGGAGTCGGCCGGCGGATGGATGCCGCCTCCCGAGGCCCCGCCGGCGGAAACCTGGCAGGGATCGGACGAGCGTGAGGAGAGGCCGGCACGCGACCCGGTCCGGGCTGCGGCGCCGGTCGAGCCCGCACCGGCCGTGTCCGCGGGTCTCAAGGGCCGGGGCGATGCGGCCGCGGACGGTCCGAACGTCCCGCTGACTCCCGAGATGATCGACCTGATCGCCGAAAAGGTCGTGCAGCGGCTGGCCGACCGGGTCGTGCGCGAGGTCGCCTGGGAAGTCGTACCGGGAGTCGCCGAGGCGCTCGTGCGCAAGAGGATCAAGGAACTCGAGGAAAGCACGTCCTAGATTGACAGGCGCCGGCCCGAATCGCCGAAGTCGCGGACGGATGCGGGCACGCGCCTGATTTTTTTGTCGCCCTGCGCACAGCGCTTTCTCCGCCATGGAATTCGACAAGGCTTATCAACCCGCTCCGATCGAAGAGCGCTGGTACACCCACTGGATGAAACTGGGGGTGTTCACCGCCCGCCCCGACAGCTCGCGCCGGCCGTTCGTCATGGTGATCCCTCCGCCCAACGTCACGGGCCGCCTGCACATGGGCCACGCCCTCAACAACACCCTTCAAGACATCCTGGCGCGCTGGCGGAGGATGTGCGGCGACGATGTCCTCTGGCTGCCGGGGACCGACCACGCCGGAATCGCCACGCAGATGGTGGTCGACAGGCAGCTCGCCAGGGAGGGGGCGACCCGCGAAGCCCTGGGGCGCGAGGAGTTCGTGCGCAGGGTCTGGCGCTGGAAGGAGGAGTATGGCGGGGCCATCATCGCCCAGCTCAAGCGGCTGGGGTGCTCCTGCGACTGGACGCGCGAACGCTTCACCATGGATCCGGCTCTGTCCCGTGCGGTGCGCGAGGCGTTCGTGCGCCTGCACGAGGAAGGGCTCATCTACAGGGACAAGTTCATCGTCAATTGGTGCCCGAGCTGTCGCACCGCGATCTCCGACCTCGAGGTGATACCGGAGGTGACGCAGGGCAGTCTGTGGACCATCCGCTACCCGCTCGCCGACGGCTCGGGCGGCATCGAGGTCGCCACCACCCGGCCGGAGACGATGTTGGGGGATACGGGTGTGGCCGTCCACCCGGACGATGAGCGCTACCGCGCCCTGGTCGGAAAGACCGTGGTTCTGCCGCTGGTCGGCCGCGCCCTTCCGATCATCGCCGATCCCTTCGTCGATAAGGAATTCGGCACGGGGGCGGTGAAGATCACACCCGCCCACGACGCGAACGATTTCGAGGCGGCGCGCCGCGCCGGCCTCCCTCCCCTGGTCGTGATGGACGAGCAGGGGCGGATGAACGACAACGTGCCCGCGCCCTATCGTGGACTGGACCGCTTCGAGGCGCGCCGCCGCGTGGTGGAGGATCTGAGGGCCGCGGGCGTTCTGGTGTCCGTGAAGGACCACGTCCACAACGTCGGATACTGCCAGCGCTGCCACACCATCGTGGAGCCCTATCTGTCGACCCAATGGTTCGTGCGCATCGCCCCACTGGCCGCGCCGGCCGTCCAGGCGGTCGCCGAGTCCCGCGTGCGGTTCACGCCTCCCCATTGGGTGAACAGCTACAACGAATGGATGGGGAAGATCCACGACTGGTGCATCTCGCGCCAGCTCTGGTGGGGGCACCAGATCCCGGCGTGGCACTGCAGCGACTGCTCCACCATCAACGTGGCCCGAGAGGTCCCGGCCACCTGCTCGCGCTGCGGCGGCGGGGCGCTGCGACAGGACCCGGACGTCCTGGACACCTGGTTCTCTTCCGCCCTGTGGCCGTTTTCGACCCTGGGCTGGCCGGACGAGACGGTTGATCTGAAGGCCTATTACCCGACCTCGGTCCTGGTGACCGGATTCGACATCCTGTTTTTCTGGGTCAGCCGGATGATCATGATGGGGCTCCACTTCATGCAGGAGGTGCCCTTCCGGCGGACCTACATCACGGGCCTGGTGCGTGACGCCGAGGGGCAGAAGATGTCCAAGACGCGCGGCAACGTCATCGATCCGATCGACCTGATCGATCGATACGGCGCCGACGCGCTGCGCTTCACTCTGGCGGCCATGGCGACGCCGGGCTCCGATCTGCCCCTGGCCGAGGAGCGCATGGTGGGCTATCGCGCCTTCGCCAACAAGATCTGGAACGCGGCGCGTTTTGTCCTCCTGAATCTCGGCGAAGGGGGCGGCGGGAGCGCCGCCCCGGCGCTGCCGCCTCCCACCCGCCTGCGGGTCGAGGACCGCTGGATCCTGAGCCGGCTGTCGCACGTGGCGAAGGAAGTCGACGAGCGCCTGAACGAATTTCGCTTCGATGAGACGGCCAACGCCCTGTACCAGTTCCTGTGGCACGAGTTCTGTGACTGGTACCTGGAGATGGCGAAGCCGAGCCTCCTGCCGGGCGCTCCGGCCGAGGAGGCGTCGCGCACGCGGGCCGTTCTGCGGCACGTGCTGGACGCGGTGCTGCGCCTGCTCCACCCAGTGATGCCGTTCATCACCGAGGATCTCTGGCAGAGGATCCCGCACGAGGGGGCGACGATCGCTCTCGCGGCCTACCCGATTCATGACCCCGGCCTCGTGGACGAGGTGGCGGAGCGGGAGGTCGCGCTGCTGATGGAGATCGTGATCAGGGTCCGGAACATCCGGGCCGAGCTGAACATCGACCCCGGGCGCCGGCTGCAGCTTCTGGCGCACGCGCGCGACGCCGGCGCCGGACGCATCGTCGCGGCGAACGCCGCCACGATCGCGACTCTGGCCCGGCTGGAGGGAGTGCGCCTGGTCCCCGATCTGTCGGCCTCCGGGGCCGCGGCGCGGGCGGTGGCGTCATCCGTGGATCTCGCCGTACCACTGGCAGGCGTCCTCGATCCGAAGATAGAGCGGCAAAGGCTCTCCCGGGAGATCGAGAAGCTCTCGAAGGAGAGCGAAGGGCACGCCCGCAAGCTTCAGAACGCCGATTTTCTCGGCAAGGCGCGGCCCGAGGTGGTGGACAAGACACGCCGCATCCACGAGGAGCTGCGCGAGAAGATCGAGCGTCTGTCGCGCACCATCGAATCGCTGAGCTGACGGCGTGGCCGCAGGCCCCCTAGGCCATCAGAACTCCCACCGGGCCGCCAGCCGATAGGCTCGCGGGTTCTGGTACTGAATCGACTTCAGGAAATCGGGATCGGTCACACCCGCGGTCAGCTCGATGTTGTCATCGAACGCCGTCGGTTTCTGCGAATTGGCCACGTTGAAAATGTCGAACATGATGCGCAGCTGCGTTTTTCCGGTGTTGATCGGATAGTCCGCGTGCAGATCGAGCGTGGCGACGCCGGGGGTCCGACCGAGATTCCCGCGCTTGACCGGCGTGTAGCTGAACAGGAAGATGTTGCTGAACACATCCGGATCGGTCAGCGCTGCGGACAGATCACTGGTCTTGGCCAGGACGCAGTCGGGGAGCGTGCACGCTCCCGACACCGGGTCGGGGGTCGGATCTTTCCAGTAGGCATAGACGGGGTCCTTCCCCGGGATCTCGCCGGCGTTCTGGTAGATCGGGTGCGCCAGCATCGAGGTGCGCGGCACACCCGTCTGATACGTCAGGTTCGCCCCCACGCGCAGCTTGAAGGGAAATTGATACGACGGATAGATGTGCACGACGTGGCGAACGTCCGAGGGCAGGGGTCCCTTGGCGAACTGGCTTTGCAGCAGGGGTGAGCTCGGAAAGTCGTAGAGCGAGGTGATGTTCGGATCGCTCTGGCCGTTGTCGTTGCGGAACAGCCCCTCGTAGTTCCCCTCCAGCGTCGCCAGTCTGTAGTTCGCGAACATCGACCAGTTCCGGGTGAAGCGCCGCGTATAGATCACCTCGAGCGCCTTGTACGTTCGCTCGGGCTTTGGAAAGCTGTAGACGCCCCCCTGCGGGATCTTGTTCGTCCCCGGGTTGGCCAGCACGTACGGCCCGAACACCGCGGTCGGGAATTTCGTGCTCGTCGGAGACGTCGGGCTCCCGCCGAACGGGTCGTAGGGGTACCCGTAAGCCTGGCCATAATAGAAGTTCTGGATCTGCTCGATGGCGTTGACCTGCGTGTCCTCGAGGACGCGTCCCTGGGTCCTGTAGATGCCGCGCACCTCGAGGGAAGACGTCGGCGTCACCTCGAACGCGTAACCCCCCGAGATCTCGTCCTCGTAAGGCAGCTTCGCTCCATGGACGACGCTCGTGGCCTCGACGCCCTGAGTGAAGGTGGGGCCGATCTGATCGCAGGGGGCTGTCCCGCCGGCGCCGTTGTCGCAGGTCGATGAAGCGCCCAGCC
>DATFVU010000260.1:0-3783 GCA_035260145.1 Candidatus Polarisedimenticolia bacterium
GTGCCGCTGTTCGTCACGACGAGATCCATCCGCCGGTCGCCGTTGAAGTCCGCCAGCGCGGCCTGGGAGGTCCCGACGCTCGCCTGCAGGGTGGTGCGGCTGAGCAGTCCCCCCGTGCCATCGTTCACGCGGACCCGGACCAGCCCCAGGATGGACCCGCCGCCCGAGCTCCCGTTCAGGATGATCAGGTCGGCGGAGCGGGAGCAGGCCTCTCCGACTCTCGAAGTCTTGTCCGGTGTGCCGCACACGTTGTCGTCGCCGTACAGGAAGAAATTATCGTCCGGTGTGTCGCACGCGCCGTCGAGCCCCGCCGCGGTCTCCACCGCCTGCGGGGCGGGGTTCGGCGTCAGCGGGCAGTTGTCGAGCTTGTTGATCGCTGTCGGGTCGTAGTCGAACACGCCGTCGCCGTCGGAGTCGATCGGCTGGCAGGACGCGTCGAGGACCTGACACTGATCGCCCACGCCGTTGCCGTCGCTGTCGCACTGCAGTGTGACCGGATCGACGGTGGCGCACGTCAGGGGAGCCTTCAAGGGATCCTTGCAGGGAATGTCGACGAAACACTGGGGGACGATCGGATTGTCGGCGCGGCAGCCGGGAGGGTTGTAAGCCATCGGACAGTCGTCGACGTCGTTGCGCACCCCATCACCATCGACGTCTTCGGGATCGATGTCCGCCGTGGCGAGGAACAGGGGTTCATCGCTCGGTTGCCCCAGAAGCGCCGCGCCGACCACGTTCGGAGAGCGCTTCTGGATGGCGAAGGTGCCGTTCTTCTGATTCATCAGAACCGTGACGGTGCCGGCCTGGAAGTTGGCGATGGCGAGGTCGTCGTAGCCGTCGCGATCGAAATCGGCGGCGATCATGTGGAGGGGATGGTCGATCGGCCCCGGCTTCAGCGCCAGGAGGGCCGCAGAGGCCCGGGGCGGCGACAGCAGCAGGAGTCCGGCGTAGAGAACGGGAAGGGCGAGAGCCAGCAGCCCCACGCGCATCAATCGAGTCATCACTCTCGCGGCCGGTCCCCCGTCGGGCGTCCGTCGAAAACTTCAACTCCCTGATGGAGTTGCGCGAGATCGTACCGGTCGGATCCGTGGAAGTCAAGGAAGGAGGAGCGATCGAGCGCGGTGTATAATCCACGCCCCACGGGCTGACTCAGAGGAGCGGTCTTGCGACTGACCGGCGGAGAGGCACGGGGGCGGCTCCTGAAGGTGCCGCGAGGAAGCCTGGTCCGACCGACCGCCGACAGGGTCCGCGAGGCCCTGTTCGACATCCTCGGGGCCCGCGTGCGCGGCGCCCGCTTCCTGGACGCTTACGCGGGGACGGGGGCCGTCGGATGCGAGGCCCTGAGCCGCGGCGCCATCCGGGTCGTGTTCCTGGAACGGGAGCGGCGGGCCCTCGCCCTCATCGAGGAGAACGCGCGCGCCGGTCCATGGAGCGGCGAAGTCGAGATCGTCGCGGGCGACGCCCGGCGATCCCTGCGGCGGCTCGGCCGGGGGAATGAGCGCTTCGACATCATCTTCCTCGACCCGCCCTACGAGGAATCCGGCATCCCGGAAATAATGGTCCTCGCGGCGAACGTGCTGGCCGCGGGCGGTGCCCTGGTGGTGGAGCACCGGACGAGCCGCGTGATCGATCCGCTTCCTGAAAAGGTGGCACTCGCCCTGCGATCCTACCGCTACGGGGACACGACCCTGACCGTGGGCCGCCCGGCCCCGGATGACGGGCGGACGTGAGCGACTGGACCGCCCGCGTCACCCTGGCGCTGCTTCTCCTGCTCTGCGCTTCGTTCTGTCTGACTCAACTGTCCGAAGCCGATTTTCACTGGCACCTGCTGACCGGTGAGCGGATCCTGCAGGAGCGCCGCGTTCCGCACGTCGATTCGTTCACCTACACCTCGGCCGGGCGGCCGTGGACCGACCTCCACTGGCTGTTCCAGGTTCTGACGGCGTTGACTTACGATGCGGCGGGCCTCGCGGGCATCGAATTGATGAAAATCGGTTGCCTGGTCGCCGCCTTCTCGCTGGTCCTCCTGGCGGCCCGGCGCAGCGGCGTGACGTTTGCGCTCGTCGCCCCCGGGGCGCTGCTCGCCCTGGTCGCGGCCCAAGAGAGGTTCACCTTGAGGCCCGAGGTGCTGTCGTTTCTGTTCCTCGCGGCCCTTCTGTTCCTGCTGGAAGAAGGTCGCCGGCGCCCTGGTCTCCTCCTGATCCTGCCGGCGATTTTCGCGCTTTGGGCGAATTGCCACGCGCTCTACGTCGTCGGCCTGGGCGTCCTCCTCGGCGTGGCGGCGGGGGAATCCCTCGCATGGCTGCGGGCGTCCGGCCGGGACGGGTCCGCCGGGCGCGACGCGCCTCCGGCCAGGCTCCTCCTGTGGAGCGCCGTCGCCAGCATCGTGGCCACACTGCTGACACCGTATGGTCTTGCGGGCTGGACTCTGCCGTGGAAGCTCCTGTTCGAGAGGATCGCCGGCGAGAACGTGTATGCCCGCAACATCGCGGAGTTCCAGGCCCCGTTCGGAGGTTACGCACCCACGACCTCGATCGCCGCCTTTGGGCTGCTCGCCCTCCTGGTGATCGTGGCCACGATCGTCGGCCGGAGGGAGACGCGCCCTTCCGACCTTCTCGTCTGGGTGCCGCTCTTCGGGCTGGCGCTCCTGGCGCGGCGTAACATGCCGCTGTTCGCTCTGGCCTCGGTCCCCGCCTGCGCCCGGGCGCTCGATGCCGCCGTACGCAGAATCCGACGCTCGTCCGGCGCAACGGGAGGGGGCCGCGTCTGGGCGCCCCGGATCGCGGGACTCGTCGTCCCGGCCGTTGCCCTGGTGCTCCTGTCGGACGTCTGGTCCAACCGGTTTTTCGCGCGTGACTCCACGCAGCGCTACTTCGGGCGCGGACTGGCGGCCGGCTTCTACCCGGAAGGCGCCGCGGCGTTCATCCAGAAGGACAACCCGGCGGGCGAGGTGCTGCACGACATGACGATGGGAGGCTACCTCGCCTGGCGCTGGTACCCGTCCCGACGCATTTTCATCGATGGCCGCCTGGAGGTGCACGACGAGAAGCTGTTCGCGGCATTCCTTGGAATGGAGGGCGACCCGGCGCTGTTCGAGACGCTGGCGCGCACGTACGGCGTCGACACCGTTCTCTGGAGCCACCGGCACAGTCCGGAGGCCGCCCCTCTGCTGAGGTATCTGTCCGGGGGTCATGGCTGGCGGCTGGTCTTCGTCGACCTGGCCGCCTCCGTGTTCGCGAGAGCGAAGCCGGGAGGCGCCGTCCCGTCCATCGACCCCGACGACCCCGAGCTCGGTCGCGCCATCCTGGCGCAGGTTCGGAGCGCCGAAGCCGGGTCGGAGCGCCTCGATCCCGCGCCACACTGGGTGCGCCGCCTGCTGCCGCGGCGCGACGTCCCGGTCGCGGAGGTGAATGCGGCGGTGTTCTTCGGCGTGGTCGACGGCGTCAGGGTCGCCGAGATGCTGTTCCGCGAGGCCCTTCGCGTCGCGCCCGATAACGCCGCCATTCACTACGATCTGGGACTCGTCCTGGAGCGGGCCGGTCGGCCCCAGGAGGCGCGCGGCGAGCTCGAGGCATCGCTCCGCAACGACGCGTCGTTTTCCTCCGCCCGCGAAGCCCTGGCGCTCAACCTGCTGAAGGCCGGCGACGCCAACCGGGCGCTCGAGGAGTGGGCGATCGCCGAGCGCGGCTCCTCCCTCGCCATGGCCTCGCTCGTGGCGCGCGGGTCGCTTCTCGCGGGACGGGGCCGGGTCGACGAGGCGATCGAGGATTACCGGAGCGCCGTGGC
>DATFVU010000261.1:0-3816 GCA_035260145.1 Candidatus Polarisedimenticolia bacterium
GACGCGTGGCGGGCGGCGGGCCGCCTCGGCACCCTCCCGCCGGGCTGGCGGGCGGCCGTGGAGCGCGCCCACCGGATGATCTCGATCGACAACCTGGGCGCGCTCGCCGATTTCAAGATCCTCGGCCGCCACCTCGCCGAGGAGGGCGTGCCGTTCATTCTCCTGAAAGGCGCGGCGTACCTTGTCGATCTCTACGACGATCCGGGCGCGAGGATGCTCACGGATATCGATCTCCTGGTGCAAAAGAGCGACGTCTCACGCCTCTTGCGGCGACTCGCGGCGGCCGGTTTCGAGACCCGGGACGGGCTTCCGGAGTACCGGCGGTTCGAGCTGGCGGCGGCGGGAAGGAACGGCTGTCATTTCGAGTTCCATTGGTGGCTCGGCCTGCCGTTCCGGGATCGGATCGGCCAGGAGGAGGTCTGGCGGCGCAGCACTTCGGCGGTCCTCGAGGGCGTGCCCTGCCGGCGCCTGGCCCCCGAAGACGCGATCCTGTACCACGCGGCGCACCAGGCCGATCACTACTTCGGCCCCACCCTGAAGTGGGCCATCGACCTGCGCGAGATGCTGCGCCACTGGAAGCCCGACCCGGATGTCCTCCTGCGCCGCGCCGTCGACTGGCGCCTGCGGATAGCCCTCGCCCTGTCCCTGCGGCACGTCGACAAGATCTTCCCGGGCGTCGTGCCGCCGCGGCTCCTCGCGGGCGCCGCCGTGAGCGGCGCGCGCGGCCGGCTCCTGCGTCCCTTTCTGTCGTCCGATCCGGTCCAGCTGGTCGCTCAATCACGGAGTACCCTGATGCGCTACGCGTTACGCTGTCTGCTCATCGATCGACCGATCAACGCGGTGGGCCAGATCCTGCGGGTCCTGGCGCGTCCCATCGCCGACCGGGTGGGGAAAGGGGTCGGGCGCGGTACGTCGGCCGGGCGGTCCGATTGACCCTCCGATTCGGCGGATGGTACGCTACCGATCATGGCGAGACTCCCCGGGAAGCCCGTGTCCTGGACGATTCCGCGGCGACCGCTGGGCGCGCACATGTCGATCGCGGGCGGCCTGGATCTCGCGATCGAGCGAGGGGCGGCCATCGGCTGCACTGCCATCCAGATCTTCGACAAGAGCAATAATCAGTGGGCCGCCCGCGTCCTGGGTGACGACGAGGTGGCGCGATTCAGGAAGGCCCGGCTCCGGACCGGAATCGACGAGGTGATCGCGCACGCCTCCTACCTGATCAACCTCTGCTCGCCCGACGACGCCCTGTACCGCAAATCGATCGACGCCGTCGTCCTGGAGCTGGAGCGCTGCAGCCGTCTGGGCGTCGACTGGCTCGTGGTGCATCCGGGCGGTCACAAGGGGGAGGGGGACGAGTTCGGGATCCGCAGAATGGCCGCGGCGATCGATGAGGTGCATCGTCGCCAGGAGGGGTGCTCTGGCATCGCCGTCGAGACGACGGCGGGGCAGGGGACGATCCTCGGACACACGTTCGAGCAGATCGGCGCCATTCTGGCGCGGGTGAAGCGATCGGAGCGGATCGGGGTCTGCCTGGACACCTGCCACGTCTTCGCGGCGGGATACGATCTGCGCGACCCGCGGTCCTATGCCGAGACCATGCGGCGCTTCGAAGGAGAGATCGGCCTGGACCGTCTGCGGGCGGTGCACGTGAACGACTCGAAAAGGGATCTGGGATCCCGCGTCGACCGCCACGAGCATATCGGCAGGGGGCGCCTGGGCCTTCAGGCCTTCCGGCAGGTGATGAACGACCCCCGCCTGTGGACGGTGCCGCTCATCCTGGAGACGCCCAAGGACGAGACGAGTTACGTCGAGGACGTGATGAACCTAAAGACCCTGATCGGCCTGGTGGAGAAAGCGGCCGCGCCGGGGGCGCGGGCCGCGAGCGCCGGAGGGGTGTCGTGACGGGGGTGATTCTGCGCGAGCGCGCGGCCACGCGTCTGAAGATCAACGAGATCTTTCATTCGGTCCAGGGCGAATCGCGCCACGCCGGACGTCCCTGCGTGTTCGTCCGCCTGACCCACTGCAATCTGCGCTGCACGTGGTGCGACACGGCGTACGCCTTCGAGGAGGGGAGCGACATGCCGGTCGGAGTGATCCTGGAGCGCGTCGCCGCCTACGGCACGCGCTACGTCCTGGTCACCGGGGGCGAACCGCTCCTGCAGGAGGGCGTGCACGACCTGATCGGCGAACTGTGCGATCGAGGTTTCGAGGTCGCCGTCGAGACCGGCGGCAGCCTGGACCTCGCCCCGCTGGATCGGCGCGCCATGGTCGTGATGGATCTGAAGTGCCCCGGAAGCGGCATGTGCGGCAAGAATCGCCTCGAGAACCTGGAATGGCTCAAGACGGGGGACGAGGTGAAATTCGTGGTCGCCGACCGGGCCGACTATGAATGGTCGCGCGGGATGATCGAGCGTCATCGACTCGCCGGGCGCTGCGGCGTCCTGCTGTCGCCCGTGCATGGCGCGCTGCATCCGCGCCACCTGGCGGAATGGATCCTGGCCGACCGCCTGCCGGTCCGTCTGCAGCTGCAGATTCACAAGTTCATCTGGCCCCCCGACTCGCGGGGGGTCTGAGCCACGGCAGCGGACATGCGGCCCGATTCCGGCGGCGCTCCCCTCGCGGTCGTCCTGCTGAGCGGCGGCATGGACTCGTGCGTGGCGGCAGCGATCGCCGGTCAGTCGTTCGCCCTCGCCCTCCTGCACATTTCGTACGGCCAGCGGACGCAGGAGCGCGAACGGCGCGCATTCCTCGACATCGCCCGGCACTACGGGATCGATCGCACGCTCGTGACCCGCCTCGATCATCTCGGGGCCATCGGCGGCTCGGCGCTGACCGACGAGACACGCGACGCGATCGACGCCCGGCGGCCCGGCTCATCCGTGCCCGACACCTACGTGCCCTTCCGCAACACGCACCTTCTGGCGATGGCGGTGTCCTGGGCCGAGGTCCTGGGCGCACGCTGCGTGTTCATCGGAGCGGTGCAGGAGGACAGCAGCGGCTATCCCGACTGCCGCGAGGAATATTACGACGCCTTCAACCGGCTGCTCCGTGCCGGCACGCGCCCCGAGACCCGTCTCGAGGTGAGAACACCCCTGCTGCACATGAGCAAGGTGGAGATCGTGCGGGAGGGTCTCCGTCTCGGCGCCCCCTTCCACTTGACCTGGTCCTGCTACACCGGGAGGGAACAGGCGTGCGGCCGGTGCGAGTCGTGCCAACTGCGGTTGAAGGGGTTTCGCGACGCCGGTGCTTTGGACCCGATCCCCTACGCGCCATGAGGCTCGACGACTTCGATTATCGGCTTCCGGAGGGCAGCGTGGCGCAGGAGCCGGCCGTCCGGCGCGATGCCGCGCGATTGATGGTTCTGGAGCGCGGCGGCGAAATCGTCGAGACGACCTTCGCGCGCATCGGCGACCACCTGCGCCCCGGTGACCTCCTGGTCCTGAACGATACGCGGGTGTTCCCGGCGCTGCTGCGGGCGCGCAAGCCGACGGGCGGCCGGGTGGAATTCCTGCTGGTGGCCCGCGAGGGGGAGGCGCGGGACACCGTGTGGAGCTGCCTGGCCTCCACGTCACGCGGTTTGCGGGCGGGAACGCGCCTGTTCATCGCCGAGGGGTTCGAGGCCGAGTTCGTGGGCGAGGCTCCGGGCGGCCGGGTGCGCGTGCGACTCCTGACCGGCGGGAACGACCCCATGGACGCGATTCGGCGGCACGGCTCGGTGCCGCTGCCTCCCTACATCAGGCGCGGTGAAGGCGACGCGCGAGCCGAGCTCGATCGGGAGCGCTACCAGACGGTCTACGCCAGGGAGGAGGGCGC
>DATFVU010000262.1:0-2957 GCA_035260145.1 Candidatus Polarisedimenticolia bacterium
CTCTATTTCGCGCCGGAGGTGATCGAAGGCGGAGTCCCCTCGACCGCCGCGGATCAATTCTCGTTCGGAGTGACCCTGCACGAGCTTCTGACCGGCCGCCGCCCCTTCGAGGGACGACACTGGGAGCGTCTGGTGCTCGCGGGGCATCCGGTCATGGCTCCCGGCCTGCCGTCCGATCTGCGGCGGATCATCACGAGATGCCTGGCCCGCCGGCCGTCCGACCGATTCCATGACATGCGGGCGGTCGTGGCGGCGCTCGACGCAGCGACGGAGAAGCGCGATCCGCGCAGGCGCCGCCTCGTCCAGATGCTGGGCGGAGCGGCGGCCGTGCTCCTCCTGGCCGTGGCCGGGTGGCTCTGGTTGCGCCACGCGCATCTCGAGCGCGCGCGCGGCCTCAACGAGCATGGGCGCGCCGCGCTCGAGCGCGGCGACCGCAATGCCGCCCGCGCGGCGTTCCTGGCGGCGCACGACTCCGACCCCGGATACCTGCCGGCGTGCGCCAATCTCGGCTCTCTCGCCGCCCTCGAGAGCAACCCGACCTGGGCCGTCACCATCCTCGAGGACTGCACCGCCAGGTTCCCGGCGTCGGACGTGACGCGCTACAACCTGGGCACCGCGCTCAGGCTGACCGGCGATCGCCCGCGCGCCGAGAAGGAGCTGCGCGCCGCCCTGGTGCTTTCGGGCAAAGGCGCCTTGCGCCCCCTTGTTCTGAACGAGCTGGCTCTCCTGTTGATCGATGCGGGGCGGCCCGCCGACGCCACGGCGCTCCTCGAGGCGCCGGAGTCCGCGACCGTGGAGACGCTGGAGGGGGCCATCCTGATGAAGACCCTGGGGCTGGCTCGCCTCGAGACGGGACGCGCGGGGGAGGCCGCCGAGGCTCTCCGCCGATCGCTCGGCGGTGCCCTTCCGAAGGAACAGCGCGGTGAGGCGCTGGCTGCGCTCGGCCGCGCTTGCGCCGCGCTGGGAGACGATGCGGGCGCCCTCGAGTCCTACAGCCAGGCGCTTCTGGCCGGCGTCGACGCGGCCACCGAGGAATCGGTTCGGGCCGGCCTGGCGCGCCTGCAACCCCGCTCCGGGCAGGCTCCCGAGCCCCGGCATCCCCCTGCTATCGACCGGACTCCCCGGTGATGCGCCGGGGACTCGCACGGTGGTAATCTTCCCTGCTGCCGGGACGTCCTGAATGACCGCGAGGAGAGGTGCTGATGGCCTGTCGGTCGCCCAAACGGTTCGTGCGCTGTCTCGAATATTTGATCGTCGGCGCGACCCTCTGCGTCCAATTCATGCCTCTCGTGGCCCAGCCTTCATCCATGCCTCAGTCGCCGCCGGCGGCCGGCGTCCTCGCGGCTGTTCGCGGAGAGGTCGCCATCGATCGCCCGGGAGGGGCCCGGCCGCTCGCGGGAGCGGTCGGCATGCGTCTCATGCCCGGGGACGGGCTGCGCGTCGGCCCCGGCTCCTCGGCGACCGTTTATCTTGCCGGCGGCAGCATCGTCCGCGTCCCGGCTGGCAGTCGAATGGAGATTCCTGAAGGCTCCCCCGCGGCGGACAAGGCGCCCCCGGCTCCCGTCGGGGGGATATCGTCCCGCTCGGTCGAGGTCCTCGAGCGCGGGCTCTGGGTTCTCAACGATCCCGAAGGAAGCGTTCTCCTGAGCGGCATGCGCGGCGAGGATGACGCGTGGGACGAGGCGGGCCGCCTGGCGTCACAACCGCTGTCGCCGCGCTTCGAGATCGTCCTGGACGCCCGTCCCCGATTCGTGTGGGGCGGCACCGACGGCCCCGTCCGCGTAGCCCTGGCGCGCGGCAAAGAGATCCTCTGGCGCAGCACTCCGACGCAGTCCTCCTTCCTCCGGCTCGAGGAAAACGGGCCGAAGCTGCGCGCCGGAGAGGCGTACCGCTGGTGGCTGGAGGCCGCCGATGGGGGCGGCCCGCTCGGCGAGGCCGTGCCATTTCGCGTCGCCGACAAGGAAGTCCAGGGGGGCGCGGACCGATTCGAGAGCGAGATCAAGGCCCTGGTGCGGGGCAATGACGATGATGCGCTCGCCGGCCTGCTGCGCTGCGGCTATTACGTTCAGGTCGGCGCCTGGAGCAGGGTTCTCGCGGCCGCGGCGGATCTCCAGAGGCGTGACGCCAACTCTCCGGTCGCCGCTCGAGCCCTCGACGGCTGCCGTCGACAGATGCGCCTGAGCGAGGAGGGAGTCGCGAGCCTGGCGAAGATCGGTGAGAAGCAACGATTCCCGGGAGGTCAGTAGAGGCACCCTCCCGAACCGGAACCGACTGCTAGCCGCGCTCCGTGATGAATCTCACCTGCTCGGAGAGAGGGCGCCGGTGAAACCGGAGCAGCTCGGCGCGCCTCCTGGCGACCGGGAGGCCGTCGAGAATGCGGACGTAGCGCCCCGCCAGACGCGCCGCCTCCAGGTACCGGCCCGCGTCCTCATCCGATCCTTTGGCGTACTTTTCGAACAGGTGATGCCTCGCCCACATTCGGTGAAAGTCCGACACGCGGCGGCGTCCGGTGAGCCTCCCCAAAAAGTGCATCACGAGGAGGTATTTGGTGACGTTCGCGTGATGCTCCAGCTCCAGGAGGCTCACCCCCCGGCCGTCGGCGGCGCGGCTGGCGAGCGTGAGGAGGTGATCCAGCTCTTCCACCAGCGCGGCGAAGGCGTCGATGTTCTCGTCCCCAATCCCGAGGCGCGGATCGTGCCGTTCCAGGTGCCGCACGAGAGCGTCCGGATAGTACAGGGCCGCCCGCAGGCCTGAGTCTCCGGAGCGCACCAGGAGCCGCGCCGGCCAGCCGCCGCGCTCGTCCAGAATCCGCTCATCGCCGTACAGGATTCGATAGCCCGCGTCGCCGATCAAGAAGTGCCCGGCGTCCCCGACCAGGCTGGGCATGCCATAACTGCGCTCGATAAGGGCCTGAAGGATCGGCAGCAGTGGACGGGCTTCGATCGCACGCATCAGGG
>DATFVU010000263.1:0-13962 GCA_035260145.1 Candidatus Polarisedimenticolia bacterium
CTACAAGTTCATCGGGTACGTCGGGCCGTCCGAGAACAAGATCGCCATTCTTCACGACGGCACCGACATCCTGTTCGTGCGTCAGGGGGAAAAGGTGGGGGGCCAGTTCAAGATACTGGAAATCGGCTACGAATCCATTAAGTTCGGCTACCTGGACCCGAAGTTCAAGGGAGAGACCACGACCCTGCCGATGAGCAGCTCCTATTGAGAAGACGAGGGACCACTCGCATGGACGAGGGGAGGTGAGGCAGTGACGAGAACGACAACCTGGAACGCATCCGGAAGATCACGTCGCGTTGCGGGGCTTGCGGCCCTGGCCGCGGCGGTCGTCCTCGGCGGCTGCGCCACCGGAAAGGCCTACAGGATGGGGGAGAAGGAGATGGCCGCGCAGAACTATGACCGCGCCGTGCTCCTGTTCTCCAAGGCCGTCTCCAGCCAGCCCGATAGCACGCGCTACAAGGTGGCGCTGTCGCGCGCCAAGATGAAGGCGGCGCAGGAGCATTTCGCCAAGGGCCAGGCTTACAGCAAGGCCAACAAGGTGGAGGCCGCCATCGCCGAGTTCCAGCAGGCGGTCTACCTCGACCCCTCCCACCAATACGCCGCCAGCGAGCTGTCGAAGGCGCTGGGCGAGTGGCAGAAGCAGCAGAAGCTGGAAGAGTCGGAGATGGAGAAGCTGAAGCGAAAGGCGAAGGAGGCCGGCCCGGGCCGCGTCGCCCCCCGCCTGAACCCGGCCTCGAACATTCCGATCGTGCTGCGCTTCAAGGACGAGACGGTCAAGAAGATCTATGACGCGCTGTCGAAAGCCTCGGGGATCAATGTCATCTACGACGAGAGGCTCGACCTGAACAAGAAGATCTCGATCGATCTGGCCGACGTGACCTTCGGGCAGGCGCTGGACACCCTGATGACGATGAACAAGCACTTCTACAAGATCTGGGACGAGAACACCATCCTGCTCGCCGACGACAACCAGCAGAAGCACAAGGAATACGACGACCTCGTCATCCAGACTTTCTATCTCAGCAACGCCGACGTCAAGGACGTGCAGGTCCTGCTGCGGACCCTCCTCGACGCGCGCCAGCTCGCCCAGAACGACCGGCTCAACGCCATCACCATCCGCGACACGCCCGAGCGCGTGCAGGTGGCCGGAAAGATCATCGAGTCGAACGACAAGGCGAAGTCCGAGTTGATTGTGGACGTCGAGCTCCTGGAGATCAACCGGACGCTCCTGCAGAGCCTCGGAATCGATCTGTTCGGGCCGGGCGGCGGCTCGGGAAAGTCGATCAACATCACCTACGGGGGCGGCACCACGGTGCCGCTCAACAACCTGGACCTCCTGAAGCAGACCGGGTCGTATCTCCTCGGGCCGATCCCGGGCGTGGTGGTGAACTTCCTGAAGACCGACGCCGACGCGCAGGTCATCGCCAAGCCCCAGGTGCGCGTGACCGAGGGAGAGAAGGCCACCGTACGCATCGGCGACCGCATCCCGATCCCGACCACCACGTTCAACGCCGCCCCGACCGTCGGCGGGACGGTGGGCGTGCCGATCACGTCGTTCACCTACCAGAACGTCGGCATCAACATCGACATCGAGCCGCGCGTGCACCACAACAAGGAGATCTCCCTGAAGCTCAAAGTGGAGATCTCCTCGCTGGCCGGGACGGTCTCGGCCGGCGGCGGACTGACGCAGCCGATCATCGGAACGCGCGAGATCGACACCACCATCCGACTGAAGGACCAGGAGACCAACCTGCTCGCCGGCCTGATCCGCGAGGAAGAGCGCAAGTCGATGAGCGGCGTCCCGGGTCTGTCGGACATCCCGGTCGTGAAGCGCCTGTTCGGCACCACCGAGACCAACATCCAGCAGACCGACATCGTCCTGACCCTGACGCCCCACATCATCCGCATCCCGGACGTGAAGGAGGAGGACCTCCTGCCGCTCTGGATCGGCACCGAGGGGAACATCGAGCTGCGCGGCGGCAGCAAGTCGAGCCCGTTCGGAGCCACGCCGTTCGAACCGAAGGAAGGGGAGGAGGAGCTCCCGCCGCTGCCGAGCTTCCCGGACCTGCCGGTCGAGGAGGCCCCTCCTTCGGAGGGTGACAAGGGGGCGGCGGGCATCGCGCCCATCGTCACGCCCAAACCGGAGCCGACGCCGGCCCCGGCCGATAAGGCGGGCGCTGCCGCCGGAGGAGCGGGCGCCGGCGGGACCCCGCCTGAGCCCTCCCAGGAGAAGACTCCGGCGGAGCCGCAGCCGTCCGAGACCGCGACCCCGGCCAACGTGTTCCTGAATCCGGCTTTCCAGAACGTCGCGAAGGACCAAACGTTCAGCGTCACCGTAAATATCACCACGGAGAGCCTCGTCGGAAGCGTGCCGTTCCATCTCCGCTTCGATCCGCAATATCTCGATTTCGTGAAATACGTGCCCGGCTCGCCGTTCCTGTCCCAGGACGGCGCCAGTCCATTCGTGCTGGCGACCCTCAACTGGAGCAAGACGGAGGTCGTCGTCGGACTGTCGCGCGAGGGGAGCAAGCCGGGGGTGACCGGTCAGGGGATCCTCATCGAGCTGACCTTCTCCGCGAAGAAGTCCGGAACGACGCAGATCAACTTCTCCGATCTCGCGGTGCTCGACCCGACGGCCCAGAGGCTGCCGTTCACCAAGCAGGGCATGACGGTGAACATCCAGTAGGGGGTCTGAAGCGGCATGCGAGCGCGCGGCGCGAAGGATCAGGCGGGGGTCACGCTGGTCGAGCTGGTGGTGACCATCGCGGTCCTTTTGGTCATGGCCGGGGCGCTGGTGCCGATCGCCAAGTTCGCCGTGAAGCGGCAGAAGGAGCTGGAGCTTCGCCGTTCCCTGAGGACGATGCGGGCGGCGATCGACCTGTACAAGAAATTCTGCGACACCGGCGTGATCCAGAAGACCGGCGTCGACTCGGAGTGCTATCCGCCCGACCTGGAGACCCTGGTGGATGGCGTGGAGAAGACCGGCGCCCTCGGGCAGAAGGTCAAATTCCTGCGGCGCATTCCGGTCGACCCGATGACCCAGTCGAAGGAGTGGGGGCTGCGTTCCTATCAGGACGAGCCGGACTCGAACTCCTGGGGGCACGAGAACGTCTTCGACGTGTACACGACCTCGGAGGGGAAGGCTCTCGATGGGAAGACGCACTACAAAGACTGGTGAGATGCGGAACGAGAAGGGATTCACCCTCATCGAGCTCCTGATCGTCATCGCGATCATCGGCATCATCGCCGGCATCGCGGTGGCGCAGCTGCGCACCCGGCCGCAGGCCGCCAAGGAGGCGGTCCTGAAGGAGAACCTCTACGCGATGCGCGACGTCATCGATCAGTACTTCGCCGATAAGGGGAAATACCCCGAATCGCTGGAGACCCTGGTCGAAGAAGGGTACATGCGGAAGATCCCCGTCGACCCGATCACAAACTCGACCGAGTCCTGGGAGACCATCCAGGCCGAGGATACCGATCAGGATGATGAAGACTCCGGCGGCGGCATCTACGACGTGAAGAGCGGTGCGACGGGGACGGCGCTGGACGGGACCCAGTACAGCGACTGGTGAGCGAATTGGACGTTGTGGCCCCCTCCGGGGGGGCGTATATTTCCCAGAAGGAGTGCCAAGGAATGACAACGATATCCAGGCGGCTTCCGTTGCGCGTTGCAGCCGTGCTCGCGGCCTCATTCATCCTGGCGTGCGAGAGCTCCGACGTGATCGCCCCCGACGGCGCGACGATGACCTTGTCGGCGACGCCGGCGCAGATCGTTCTGTCGGGCGGGATCCAGCAGTCCCCCGTGACGGTTCTGGCGACGGTCTTCAACCAGATCGGAGTGCCGCTGCCCGGCCAGGATGTGCGCTTCACGACGTCGTCGGGCGTGCTCGATCCGCCGGGGGGCACGCCGGTGAGGACGGATGACTTCGGGAACGCCACGACGATCCTGACCCAGGCGACGACGGGTCCCCAGATCAACGCGCGTTCGGGGAAGGTGACGGCGACGCCGCTGACGCTGAACGCGGCGTCGGGCATTCTCAGCTCGATCGTGTTGAACGTGACCCCCGATCTGACCATCGATGCCTGCTCGGACACCTTCACCGTGACCGCGACGGCTTCCGACCCGGATGGGGATCCGGTCCGAGGGGCCACGATCGTTTTCGATTTCGGACAGACGGGAGCGACCTTTGTGATCGGATCCTTCAATCCCTTGCAGGGAATCAGCGACATCACCGGCAAGGTGACCACCACACTGGACCTCAACGACAATGACTGCACGACGAAATGCAGCGGGAAGAGCTGCGACGGCATTGAGATCAAGGCGAAGGACCAGAGCGGCACGGTGATCAGCCCGGTTGTCTTGATCCAGGATACGGGCTCGAACTGAGGAGCCGGTGGTGAGCGCACGGTCGAATCGGCCGAATCGCGACGAATCCGGCGCCATCCTGATCATCTTCATGGTGGCGCTCGTGGTCGCCGCCATCGCGCTGGGGGCGACCGTGCAGGCCTGGTCCAAGATCTGGAGGCGGGACACCGAGGAGGAATTGATCTTCCGCGGTAATCAGTACGTGGACGCGATCATCGCCTACCGGAAGGAACACGGCGGCCAGTTTCCGACCAAGCTCGAGGACCTCTACAAGCCCGGGCCGCGGCGGCTGCGCTACATCCGCAAGCTCTACAGGGAGCCGTTCGGCAAGAACGGACGGTGGGGCCTCCTGTACCTGATGCCGGGCGGACAGGGGGTGTACGACCCCGCGGCCGCGCAGAAGGCGCAGGACAAGGCGGCCAGCGAGTCCGGCTCCAAGTGGGAGACCGCCGGAACCGGGGAGCTGGCGCAACCCCAGTTACCCGGCGGAGTGACGCAGGTCGACACCCAAGGCATCGGTGGGGCTCCGGGTGCCGGCGGCGCGCCCGGGGCGCCCGGCATGCCCCCGGGCTTCCAGGGGAACCTGCCGCCCATCCCGTCGGAGGAAGCAAACGGGGCCGAAGGGGAGGAGCCGATCAGCGAGCCGCCGATCGGCTGGCCGATCGTCGGGGTGATCAGCCGCGCCACCGGCAAGGTGGCCGAGGACACCTTCAGGATCTACAAGGGGCACGAACACGTCGACGAATGGCAGTTCCACGTGTTCGATCGCGGCGAGCAGGTGCAAACGCCCGGCACGCCCGGAATGGTCCCCGTGCCGATGGGATTGGGGCCCGGCATCGGCGGCAAGTATCGGATCCAGGGACTCCGCAACTGGGACGCGATCACGCCGCGTGGAGGGGGAGGGAGGAATCGAGTGTTTCCCGACCCACAGCCGACCCCTAAACCCACGCCGTAAAACAGGCCGTTTTACGCGCCGCGACGCCCGTGGCGCGGGCGTTGACAGAGGATGCTCTCGGCTGGTCTAATGCGTTTCACCTGAATGCTCCGAACCACGCGCGGATCCTGAAGGGGAGGGAGCGATCCTCCCCTTAATTTATTTTTCGGGGGCGATCGGCGACCATGATCGTCATGAAGTTCGGCGGCACCTCACTGGCCGGGGCCGCCGAGATCCGGCAGGCGGGATCCATCATCCGGAGGTTCGCCCGGGCGCGGCCGGCCGTCGTCGTCTCGGCCATGGCGGGCGTGACCGACGCGCTGATCGCTCTGGCAGAGCGCTCGGTCTCGGGGCTGCCGCGCGAGGTCGGCGCCCGTCTCGATCGCCTGCAGAGACGGCACCGCCGCGAGGCGCGCCTCCTGAGACTGAGCGACGGACCGCAGGGCCGGCTGGAGCGCGAGCTCGAAGCGCTGTTCACCGAGCTGGAGGGGGTCTGCCACGGCGTGCTGCTGCTGCACGAGCTGAGCCGGCGGTCGCTCGACCTCATCTCGTCCTTCGGCGAGCGGCTCTCCGCACTTCTGGTCACCGAGCACCTGCGCTCCCGCGGCCTGCGCGCGCAATTCGTCGACGCGCGAGAGCACATCGTCACCGACGAGAGCCACGGCGCCGCGGCGGTCGACTTCGAGGCCACGTACCGGAATCTGCGCCGGGCGCTCCTTCCGGCCCTGCGCAAGGGACAGCTTCCGGTGGTGACCGGCTACATCGGGCGCACGCGCCAGGGGGCGACGACGACGCTGGGGCGGAGCGGCTCGGACTACACGGCCTCCATCCTCGGCGCGGCGCTGCACGCCAGGGAGGTCTGGATCTGGAAGGAGGTGGACGGGGTCTGCACCGCCGATCCGAACCTGGTGCGGAGCGCCCGGGTCGTGCCGCGCATCTCCTACCAGGAGGCGGCGGAGATGGCGCACTACGGCGCCGAGGTGATCCATCCCAAGACGATGCTGCCGGCGCGACGCGGCCGCATCGCCATCCGGATCAAGAACACCTTCAAGCCGGACGCCCCCGGGACGCTGATCACGGCGCGCCCGGGACCGCGCGGCAGGGCGCCCCTCCTGGTCAGCAGCATCGACGGCATGGCCCTGGTCACGATCGAGGGAACGGGGATCTTCGGACAGCCCGGAATGATCCTGCGGCTCCTGACGCCGGTGGCCCTGGCGGGAACCAACATCTACATGATCTCGATGTCGTCCTCCGAATACAACATCTCGTTCGCCATCATGCAGGCCGACCTGGAGAGAACGCAGCGGGCCCTGGAAAAGGACTTCCGCGACCGCGGGCTTCTGGGCGAGCAGGTGGCGCGCATCACGGTCGAGCGCGACATGTGCGCCATCGCCGTCGTCGGCGCCGGGATGAAGGGGCAGCACGGGATCGCGGGCCGCGCGTTCAGCGCCCTGGGGGATGTCGGAGTGAACGTGGTGGCGATCGCCCAGGGCTCGTCCGAGTACAACATCACGGTCATCCTCAGGGGACGCGACATGAAAAAGGGCGTGCGGGCGATCCACGACCGGCTGAACGTCGGACGCGCAGCGATTCGGCGGGCCCGCCGGCCCGCCCTGAGGCTGGTCGGAGCGCGGGGCCGCTGATGGCGCGCCTTCGGTCGGCACGCCGGGGTCCGGCATGTCGGTGAGGCTCTCCCTCGTCCAGCTCGGCAAGGGGACGATCGGCTCCGCCCTCGTCGAGCAGATCCGGGAGCAGCGGCCGGCGCTTCTGAAGCGGCTCGGCGTGGACCTGGTGTACGCCGGGATTGCCGGGAAGGGATCGGGAGCCTTCGACGCGGAGGGCCTGAATCTAGGACGCTGGAGGGAGCAGGTCGAATCGGGGGGCCTCGATGGCGGGAGGATCGTGAAGCGGGCGCTGGGCGCGCTCTCGGGCTCGGCGATCCTGGTCGATGCCACCGCGGGGGAGGGGATGTCCGCGCTGTACGAAGAGGCTCTGGGGGCCGGCCTGCACGTTGTCTCGTGCAACAAGAAACCGCTGGCGGGCCCCCTGTCGGAGTACCTTCGCTTGAAGGAGGCGGCGCGGAAGAAGCGGCGCTTCTGGCTTTACGAGGTATCGGTCGGCGCCGGCCTCCCGGTGATCGGGACGCTGCGCGACCTCCTCGACGCGGGCGATAGGCTCCTGTCGATCGAGGGCTGTTTCTCGGGGACGCTCAATTTCCTCTGCTCGGGGCTCGACTCCGGGGGGAAGTTCTCCCAGGTCCTTGCGCGTGCGCGGGAAATGGGATACACGGAGCCGGACCCCAGGGACGACCTGGGCGGGATGGACGTGGCCCGCAAGGCGCTCATCCTGGCGCGCGAGGCGGGGCTTTCGATCGAGCCGGAGGATGTGCGCCTCGAGCCCTTCTGCCCGATCGATCGCTCCGGCGACGTCGAGACGTTCATGGCGAAGGCACCGGGGCTCGACGACTCTATGTCGCGAAAGTGGAAGTCGACGACGGACAGGGGGCGGCGGCTGCGCTACGTCGCCCGCGTGGACGAGGCCTGCTCGGCTTCGCTCGCCGAGGCGCCTGTGGATTCTGCCCTGGGGCGTCTGAACGGCCCGGAGAACATCTTCGTGTTCACGACGAAGCGCTATTCCAGGAGCCCGCTGGTGGTGTCGGGGCCCGGCGCCGGACCGGCGGTGACGGCGGCGGGGGCTTTCGCCGATATCCTCCGCATCGCCCGGGCGATGGTGCGGACGTCATGATGCGCCGGTCGGGCGTTGCGCTGGACTATCCCCAGTTTGCGGTGCCGCCCCTGCGCCCGCCGGGCGGGGGCAGGGTACGGTGCCTCGGTCCGAGGGGTCGACGGACGTGAGCGCGGACAAGAGGATTCCGGTGGCGGTGCTGGGGGCGACCGGCGCGGTCGGCCAGAGATTCGTGTCGCTCCTCGACGGCCATCCCTGGTTCCGGGTTGCGGCCCTCTGTGCCTCGGAGCGCTCGGCTGGCCGGCGCTATGGCGAGGCGGCACGCTGGTTCCTTCCTGAGAAGATGCCGGAATGGGCGCGCGACATGGAGGTCCTGCCGTGCCGCCCCGGAATCGACGCGCGCGTGGCGTTCTCGGGGCTCGATGCGTCGGTCGCCGGTGCTATCGAGGAGGATTTCGCGAGGGCCGGCTGCGCCGTGGTGAGCAACTCCCGCAATCACCGGATGGATCCCGAGGTGCCCCTCCTCATCCCCGAGGTGAACGCCGATCACCTTGAGCTCGTCGAGACGCAGAAGCGCCGATGGCGCGGCGGCGGGTTCATCGTCACCAATCCGAACTGCTCCACCGTCGGCCTGGCGCTCTCGGTCGCCCCGATCCATCGCGCCTTCGGCATCGAGCGGCTGGTCGTGGCGACCCTGCAGGCGATCTCGGGGGCGGGGTATCCCGGGGTCCCCTCGGTGGACATCCTGGACAACATCATTCCCTTCATCGGCGGCGAAGAGGAAAAAATGGAGTCGGAGACCCTCAAGATCCTCGGCTCGGCGGGACGTCCGGCCGCCTTCGGAGTGAGCGCGCACTGCCACCGCGTGCAGGTGTCCGACGGCCACACGCTGGCCGTGTCGGTCGAGACGCGGGAGCGCGTCTCGCCGGGCGAGGCGACCCGCGCGCTTCAGGATTTCCGCTCCTCCCTGGCCCCGCTCGGCCTCCCGAGCCTTCCCGAGAAACCGATCGAGGTGCGCGATGAGGAAAATCGCCCGCAGCCGAGATGCGACCGGATGGCGGGACGGGGCATGACGGTCAGCGTCGGGCGCGTGCGGGCCTGCCCGGTGCTCGGGCTGAAGTACATCGCCCTGGTCCACAACACGATCCGCGGCGCCGCCGGCGGCGCCATCCTGAACGCCGAAATCCTGGAGGCGAAAGGCTACCTGTGACCGAGCCTCACGCGCAGCCCTCGCTGGTGAAGGTGTTCGCCCCCGCCTCGATCGCGAACCTGGGGCCCGGCTTCGACTCGCTCGGGGTCGCTCTGGAGGGCCTGGGAGACACGGTCGAAGCGCGCCGGACCGAGACTCCCGGGGTGCGGATCGTCGAGATGACCGGGGAGCGGGAGAGCATTCCGACCGACCCGGCGAAGAATTGCGCCGGCCGCGCGGCTGAGTCGGTCCTCAAGCAGCTCAAGGGGAAGGCGGCCCGGGAAGCCGGCCTGGAGATGAGGCTCCACAAGGGTCTGCCCATGGGAAGCGGGCTCGGCTCGAGCGCCGCGAGCGCCGTGGCCGGCGCGGTCGCGGCGCACCTCCTGTTCGGCTCGGCGCTGGGCAGCAACATGCTCCTCGAGGCCGCCCTGGAGGGGGAAGTCCTGGCGAGCGGCGGCCGCCACGCCGACAACCTGGCCGCGTCGCTTCTGGGCGGCTTCACCATCGTGAGAAGCCACCAGCCTCTGGACGTGATCCGGCTGGAGATGCCGTCCGCGTTTCGCTTCGTCATCGTCCTGCCCGGAATGGAGATCGAGACGCGCTACGCCCGCTCGGTGCTGCCCGAGACGATCCCGCTCAAGGACGCGGCGGTCAACTGGGCGAACACCGCCGCCCTGGTCGCCGCGGTGGCGCAGGGGAAGGTGGGCGATTTCGGCCGGGCCGTGGTCGACCGGGTCGTCGAGCCGGTGCGGTCGGTTCTCATCCCAGGCTTCGCCGACGTGAAGAGGGCGGCGTTCGAAGCCGGGGCGCACGGCTGCTCGATCTCCGGGGCGGGCCCCGCGATGTTCGCCGTCGCCGCCGCCGAGGCCGCCGAGAAGGTCGCCCTCGCCATGCACGCCGCCTTCCAGCGACACGGACTGGCGGGCCGCCACTTCATCTGCGCGCCCGACAACCGCGGCGCCCGCCGCCTGGACTGAACGGCCATGGGGCCGCCCGCGTCCAGGCTGCGCTGCATCCGCTGTGACCGCACCTACCCGCTCGCCGAGATCCGCTACGAATGCGACGCCTGCTCCGGCCTTCTGGAGGTGGCGCACGATTTCGATCGTCTGCGGCAGGGACGCGAGGCAGCGGACTGGAGGCGGCTGTTCGACTCACGCCTGGGGGCGGCGAGCGGGATCCACCAGAGCGGGGTCTGGCGGTTCCACGAGCTGGTCCTTCCCGACCTGCCCGCCGATCGCGTCGTCAGCATGCCGGAGGGGAACACCAACCTGTACCGGTCGAAGCGGCTTCAAGAGATCTCCGGCACGGCCGACGTGCGCATCAAGCACGAGGGGGAGAACCCGACGCTGTCGTTCAAGGACCGCGGCATGAGCGCCGGCGTGTCGTGGGCACATCACCTCGGGGTCCGCGAGGTCGCCTGCGCCTCGACCGGCGACACGTCCGCCGCCATGGCGGCGTACGCCGCCCGCGTCGAGACGATGCGGGGCGTCGTGGTCCTTCCGCAGGGGAAGATCAGCGTGGAACAGCTGTCGCAGCCGATCGCCTCCGGCTGCCTGACGGTGTCGCTGCCGACCGATTTCGACGCCTGCATCCGGCTGCTTCGCGAGGTCTGCCGGCGCCGCCCGATCTATCTCCTGAATTCCGTCAATCCGGTGCGCATCGAGGGACAGAAGTCGATCGCCTACGAGACGGCGCAGCAGATGGGATGGGACCCGCCCGACTGGCTGGTGGTGCCCGTCGGCAACGCCGGGAACATCGCCGCCATCGGCAAGGGGTTCTCCGACCTCGAGGCCCTCGGGATCATCGACCGCCGGCCCAGGCTCCTGGGGGCGCAGCCCGAGGCGGCCGGCCCCCTGGCGGCGGCGCATCGCGAAGGATACAAAGAGCATGTCCGGGTGAAGGCGAAGGACACGGTGGCGACGGCGATCCGCATCGGGGACCCGGTCTCGTACGACAAAGCGGTCGCGGCCGTGCGCGGCAGCGGCGGCGCCTTCGTCGCCGCCTCCGAGCAGGAGATCATGGACGCCAAGGCGATGGTGGACGCGACCGGCGTCTACATCTGCCCGAACTCCGCGACCGCGGTGGCGGGGTTCCTGAAGGCCCGGGAGCAGGGGCTCATCCGGGAGGGAGAGCGCGTGGTGATCGTCGCCACCGCGCACGGCTGCAAGTTCAGCCAGGCGACGATCGATTACCATGGTGGACGCCTGCCCGGGGTTGTGCCGCGGTTGGCCAACCGGGTGGTCGAGGTGGCGGCCGACGCGGGTGCCCTGGAGCGGCTGCTCTCGGGGCCGCCGCCGATGCGGGGGAAATGATGCCGAAGCGATCCCGGTCGAAACCGTCTCGAAGGCCGAGGCGGCCGGTGCCGCGGGCGAGGCGCCGCGGCGCGCCTTTGGCGCGGGGCCGCTCCCGGGCGGGCCGGTCCGCCTCGACCCGGACCGGAGGCGCGCGCTCCCGGCTGGAGAGGGGCGCCGCGGTGATGCGCGCGCGCGACTTGATGACGCGCACGCCGATCACCGTGCCGGTCGACATGAAGGTCGCCGCGCTCTGCGATCTCCTTCAGGAGAAGAACATCAACGGGGCGCCGGTCGTGGACGGAAGCGGCCGCCTGGTCGGCGTGGTCACGCAGGAGGACATCATTTACGGAGCCATGGGCCACCCGACGGACGGCGACCCGCTCATCGGCGCCGCGCACCCGTCGCCGGCATCAGGTGCCGAGCCGACAGGACGCCGGTCGACCCGAACCTCCAAGCAGGTCGTGGCGATGCTGCGCGGACGGCACCTGCGCGAGGCGCCGCCGGCGCAGCCGCGCTCCGGTGAGAGGCCGTTCTGGGCGGACCTGAGGCACCCCGACCCGATGGAGATGCCGGTCAGCAGCATCATGACCAGCCCCGCCATCTCCGCCGAGGAGGACACGCCGGTGATCGATCTCTGCCGGATCATGTGGAGCCTGAAGATCCATCGCGTTCCGATCCTCAGGAAGGGGAGAGTGACCGGCCTGGTCTCCTCCATGGATCTGTGTCGCGCCGTACTCGAGGGGAAGATCAGGATCTGACCGGAACGGCCGAACGTGCTCCGCGGAGGTCGAACATGATCCCGATGCAGCGTCGCACCCGCCGGCCCGGCACGGCGCCTCGCGCCGTCCGTTCGGCGGCCGTGCTCCTGCTCGCCGTCGCCGCCTCGGCCTGCGCGCTTCGACCGGACGATCCGATCCTGTCCCTCCTCGGCAGGACCCTGAAAAAGGGGGACCGCGTCGTCCTGGTGCGCACGCTGGATCCGGAGGGAGCGCGCGTCGGCATGGTGGTCGACACCGCCTCCGGAAAGCCGGAGCTTCGCATCTACGAGCGCCGGGAGGCGAGGGACTACGCCCTGGTGCACACGGCGCAACAGGGGGATACCTTCCGCAATCTCAGCGTGGAGGACGTCGATGGAGACGGCAAGGACGAGATCGTGGTGACCTGGGAGGGGGGGCATCTCGAGATCGTGGAGGTGATCTCGCCCGGCGAGGGACAGGCCTACCGCTCGATCTTCCAGAACGCCGGACGGCAGGTGGAGCAGCGCTACGGACCGGCGGGCCAGATCGAGTTCTGGATCACCAGCCGGACCTACGACGAGCGTCCCGGCGAGGCTCCCGCCTACGCCACGACGGTCTACCGCTTCGAGAACGGCAAGTACACCGAGACCACGAGCAAATGAGCGCCATGAATGGGATCCGCAAGGAAAAATTCGACAACGGACTGGTGCTGATCACCGAGCCGATGCGCAATCTGCGCTCGGTCGCCCTGGGCGTCTGGATGAAGCGCGGCTCGCGCCACGAGACGCAGGAGCAGAACGGCATCTCCCACTTCATCGAGCACCTGCTGTTCAAGGGGACCGAGACGCGCACCGCCCAGGACATCGCGCTCATCGTCGATTCGGTGGGCGGCCAGATGGACGCCTTCACGACCAAGGAATACACCTGCTTCTATTTCAAGGTCCTCGACGAGCACCTGGACATCGCGGTCGATCTCCTGTCGGACATCGTCCGGCATCCCAAATTCATCCCGGAGGAGGTCGAGAAGGAGCGCAAGGTCATCTACGAAGAGATCAAGATGGTCGACGACACTCCGGACGAGCTGGTGTACGACATCTTCAGCGAGTCGTTCTGGAAGAACCATCCGCTCGGGCGGCCGATCCAGGGGACCCGGCGCACCGTGTCGCGCATGAACCTGCCGATGTTGATCGGGTTCTTCCGCGACTCGTACCAGCCGGCGAACCTCATGATCACGGCGGCCGGCAACCTCGAGCACGAGCGTCTGGCCGAGGCGATCCGCAAGGCGTTCGAGCCGATCCCGAACACCGCGGCGGCCGTTCCGATCAAGCCGCCGCGGACGAGCGGCGCCATCGTCGTGCGGGAGAAAAAGGAGCTCGGCCAGCTGCACCTCTGCCTCGGCGTGCCGTGCTTCGGCGCGCCGGCCGAACGGCGCTACCAGGAGTACGTCCTCAACACGCTTCTGGGGGGGACCATGTCGTCGCGCCTGTTCCAGCACATCCGCGAGGAGCGCGGCCTGGCCTACTCGGTGTTCTCGTCGGTCAACTCGTTTCTCGACACCGGCAACCTGATGGTGTACGCCGCGACCTCCCCCGAATCGGGACGCGAGGTCGTCGGCCTCATCCTGGAGGAGTTCCGCAAGCTGAAGGAGGGGCCGGTCGGCGAGCGCGAGTTGAAGATGGCCCGGGACCACCTGAAGGGGAGCCTGATGCTGTCGCTCGAGAGCAGCAGCAGCCGGATGTCGAACCTGGCCCGTCAGG
>DATFVU010000264.1:0-12287 GCA_035260145.1 Candidatus Polarisedimenticolia bacterium
CGGCGCGCTCCGTACAGGGTCAACCCCACGACCGTGCTGTGCTGCGGCGTCGCGGCCGCGTCCGCGAGGCCGCCGAGTCCGGCGGGGGAGCCCCGGCGCACCGGCACGTCCAGACAGCGCTCCGCCATCTCCTGCATCCCCTCGAGCATCGACCCGCCGCCGGTCAGGACGACGCCGGCATGAATGGTCCGGTCGAAGGCGCTGCGCACGAACTCCTCGGCGATCAGGCCGAAGATCTCCTCCACGCGGGGCTGGATGATCTCGCACAAGAGCGTGCGCGACAGGACGCGCGGCTTGCGCCCGCCGACGGTCGGCACCTCGATGGTGTCCTCCTCGCCGACCAGCGAGGCGAGGGCGCATCCATGCTTCTTCTTGATGCGCTCGGCCTCGGGGATCGGCGTGCGCAGGCCGACGGCGATGTCGTTGGTGACGTGCTCTCCTCCGGTCGGCAGCGCCGCGATGTGCCGGATGGCGCCGCGCTCGAAGATCACCAGATCGCTCGTCCCCGCCCCGATGTCGATGAGGGCGACCCCCATCTGCTTCTCGTCGGGGCTCAGGACCGCGTCGGCGGCGGCGAGCTGCTCGAGGACCACCTCCTCCACTTCGACCCCGGCGCGGTTGACGCTGTTGACGAGGTTCTGCGCCGCGGTCACCGCGGCGGTGACGATGTGCACGTTCGCCTGCAGCTTCGTGCCGCTCATGCCGATCGGATCGTGAATGCCGTCCTGATCGTCCACCGTGAATTCCTGGGGCAGGAGGTGGAAGATCTCGCGCTCCGGAGGGATGTTCACCGCCCGCGCGGCGGCCAGGACGCGGTGCACGTCGTCGTGCGTGACCTCGTGATCGCGCCCGGAGATGGCGACCACACCCCGGCTGTTGAGTCCGCGCACGTGTGCCCCCGCGACGCCGACGAAGGCCCGGTCGGCCGAGCAGCCGGCCTGCAGCTCCGCCTCCTCCACGGCCTGCTTGATCGAGGCGACGCAGGCGTCGAGGTTGACCACGACCCCCTTGCGCATGCCGCGCGAGGGCGCCGAGCCGAAGCCCAGGACGTCGATGGCGCCGCCGTCCCTGGGCTCGGCGATGAGGACGCTCACCTTGGTCTGACCGATATCCAGTCCCACGATGTGGGTGCTGGGTCGCGACATCTCAGTCTCCCTTCCCTTCAACGAGAGGCCGGAACGCGATGCGGTCCCGGAACCTCAGATCGACGTACGCACCGTCGCCGAAATCGGTGGCGAGGTAATCGCGCAGCGTCAGGTAACGGTCGAGGTTCTCTCCAAAATCGCGGGGATTCAGGCGCACGGCCGGTCCCCCCTGGTTCATGCGCAGCTCCATCCGGTCGTCGTGCGACAGGTCGATCTCGGAGATCGCCTTCAGGAGATCCTTGTGGGTCTCCTGCAGGAAGCCGACCAGCGAGACGCCGCGCTTCAGCTGCTCCTGCCCGCGCGTGGCGCTGCGCTCGTCGATGCCGACCAGGATCGGGTAGGAGTACTCCCGGCTCTGAGCGCCCTGCGGATCGATCGCCACTCCTTCGTCGTCCACTAGCCAGACACGGTCGCGCAGAAGCGCCAGCCCGCTGGGCACGCGCTCCTCGATGGCGCAGAACACGCCGTCCGGCACGACGCGCTTCACGACCGCCCGCTTCACCCAGCGGCGCGCCTCGAGATCGCCTCCCAGCCGGGCCGGGTCGAGGCGGAACAGGTTCCGTCCCATGTAACGGGAGAGCGAACGGCGCAGGTCGGCCTCGGGCGCGTAGCGCGTTTCGGAGAAGGCGATCCGCCGCAGGCGGAAGCGCGGCGAGTGCGTCAGGTAGTGCAGGGCTCCGCAAGCGATCCCGCCCAGGACGACGACCGCGAACGCGGAGGCCAGGAGCACCAGCCCGCCGCGGCGCCGGCGTTTGCGGAGCGCCCCGCTCCGGTGGCGTCGCAGAATGCGCAGGGGCTCGGCGTCGCCGGCCGCCCGCGCCGGGTCGATCGATGCGAAGGGCCCCGGTGTGCGTATCATCGCCAGACGATCACCTCCGTCTCCAGAACGGCGCCGGTCCTCCTGGACACCTGTTCGCGCACCCTCTCGATCAGGGCGGCGACCTCGTCGCAGGTGGCGCCCCCCCGATTGACGATGAAGTTCGCATGCACATCGGAGACCACCGCGCGGCCGACCGCGAGCCCCTTGAGCCCGCTTTCGTCGATGAGTTTCCCCGCGTGGCCCCCCGGGGGGTTCTTGAAGATGCAGCCGGCGTTCTTCGCACCGGTCGGCTGCGTGCTCACCCGGTGATCGTGATAGCCCCGCATCCTCTCCCGAATGCGCTCCTTGTCGTCGGGCGGCAGGCGCAGGGCGGCCGCGGCCACGAATCGATCCCCCACGACGGGGCTCCGTCGATACTCGAACGATCCCGGGCCGGTCCGGACCTCCTCGATCCGGCCCTCGCGGGAGATCGCGGTGAACGAGACGACGGCGTTTCCGAACATCCCTTCGTGCCAGCCGGCGTTCATCCGGATGCAGCCGCCGACGCTCCCCGGGATCCCCTCGGCGAACTCGATCCCCGACAGGCCGGCGGCCGCGGCCCGCTTCACCAGCCTGGGCACCGCGTAGCCCGCCCCGACGCGCACGATCTCCTTCTCGATCACGGGCGCAGCGCTCAGACCTTCGGAGGAGATCACCACGAACGACGGCCCCTCGTCCGCCACCAGGAGATTCGAGCCGGCTCCCAGGAATTCGAACCGCACCGCCGCTTCCGTCAGCCGGCGGAGCACGGGGGCCAGGTCGTCGGGTTGATTTGGGACGAGAAAGAGGCGCGCGGGGCCGCCCACGCCCAGCGAGGTGCGCGTGCGCAGCGGCACGTCGCGCAGCACGCGGACGGTCGATTCGCGGACGATCGCCTCCGCCTCCGCCACCCAGTCCTTCGCCACCGCCATCAGCACCGCCGCCTCAATGGCTCGAAGGCCCACCCGCCTGCAGTCTCTTCAGAAACTCGTCGCCGGCCTTGTAGACGCTGCCGGCCCCCATCGTGACCACCATGTCGCCGTCCCGGGCCCGCTCGCCGAGCCAGGCCGGGACCTCCTTCAGGTCCTTCACGAGCGTCACGTCCTTGTGGCCGTGGGTCTTGATCGCCTGCGCCATCGCCTCGGCCGTGACCCCCGGGATCGGCGCCTCGCCGGCCGGGTAGATGTCGCACACCGCCAGGACGTCGGCGTCGTAGAAGGAGCGCGCGAATTCCCCCATGAGCGCCTGGACGCGCGAGTAGCGGTGCGGCTGGAACACCACGACCGTGCGCCGTGAGAAGCCCTTCTTCGCCGCGGCGAGAGTGGCCAGGATCTCCGAGGGGTGATGCCCGTAGTCGTCGACCACCATGATTCCGTGCGTCTCCCCCTTGAGCTGGAACCGGCGATCGGCGCCGGAGAAGCGCGCCAGCTCCGCGACGATCGTCGCGAAGGGCACCTCCAGGTCCAGCCCGCAGGCGATCGCCGCGAGGGAGTTGGCGATGCTGTGCCGCCCCGGGACGCGCAGGGTGGCGCGCCCCAGCTTCTTCCCCTGCAGCAGCACCGTGTAGGCCGCCTTGAAGCCCTGCAGTTCCACGTCGGACGCCGACAGGTCGGCCTGGGCCGAGAACCCGTACGTCACGAGGCGGCGCGACAGGCGCGGCCGGATCTCCTGAACGCCCGGATCGTCGAGGCAGACGATGCCGACGCCGTAGAACGGCACCTTGTTCAGGAAATCGGCGAACGCCCCCTGGAGCCGCGGCAGATCGCCGTAGTGGTCGAGGTGCTCGGCGTCGATGTTGGTCACCACCGCGATCGTCGGGCTGAGACGCAGGAACGATCCGTCGCTCTCGTCCGCCTCGGCGACCAGGAGATCGCCGCGCCCCAGCTTGGCGTTGCTCCCGAAGGCTCCCAGACGCCCGCCGATGATGATCGTCGGGTCGAGCCCGGCGCCGGACAGGACCTGGGCGACCATCGACGTCGTGGTGGTCTTGCCGTGCGAGCCGGCGATGGCGATGCCGTATTTGATGCGCATCAGCTCGGCCAGCATCTCGGCGCGCGGGATGACCGGGATCTGCCGGCGGCGCGCCTCGAGCGCCTCGGGGTTGTCGGGGCGCACGGCGGACGACAGCACGACGACATCGGCATCGCCGACGTTCTCCGCCTTGTGACCGCGGGTGACGCGGCCGCCAAGGGTCCTCAGGCGCTGCACCGTCGCGCCCTCCTCGAGATCGCTGCCCGTCACCTCGTAGCCGAGGTTGATCAGCACCTCCGCGATGCCGCTCATGCCGATGCCCCCGATCCCCACGAAGTGGATGCGGCGGGTCTTGCGCAGCATCACCACGGCGCTCGCCTCTGCGCGACCGAAGCGCGCCTCATCCCACCATCTCCTCGACCATGTCCACGATGCGCGCGGCGGCGTCCGGACGCGCCAGAGACGAAGCGGAGCGCTCCATCGCCAGGATGCGTCCCGGATCGTCGCGCAGCCGGAGCAGGGTCTTCGCCAGCTCCTCGCCGGTCAGGGATGACTCCTCCATCAGGATGGCCGCCCCCGCCTCAGCCAGCTTGCGCGCGTTGTAGCGCTGGTGGTCGTGGGCGGACGTCGGCAGCGGCACGATGATCGATGCCTTGCCACAGGCGGCGATCTCCGCGACGCTGCTCGCGCCGGCGCGGGCGATCACCAGATCGGCCCACTCGTACGCCTCCCTTATCGTCGCGATGTAGGGGACCACGCTCGCCTCGAAGCCGTATTCCGCGTACACGGCCGACACACGCTCATGGTCGGCCGGACCCGTCCCGTGCAGGAAGCGCAGCCCCAGACGGTGCGCGCTCAGGAGGGGGAGGGCGCCGACGACGGCGCTGTTGATCGCCCGCGCGCCCTGGCTGCCACCGAACACCAGGACGTTGAACGTGTCGCCACGGGCCTTCCGCCTGGCGCCCTTGAAGACGGCGCGGATCGGATTGCCGGTCACCTCGCCGCGCCCGCCGAAGGAGTGACGGGTCTCCTCGAACGACACCGCCACCCGGCGCACCCACGGCGCCAGCAGCCGATTGGTGAGGCCGGGGTAGTTGTTCTGCTCGTGGATCAAAGTGGGCAGGCGCAGCATCGTCGCGGCCATCACCATGGGGCCGGAGGCGTAGCCGCCGACGCCGATCACCGCCTTGGGCTTCAGCCGCATGAGCATCCGTATCGACTGGGCGAAGCCGCCGATGGCCCGGCCGATCCCCCGCATCCTTCCCGCCAGAGACTTGCCCACGACACCGCCGCTCTTGATCGCGACGAGGCGATAACCGTGGGGCTCGAGAATGTCCCGTTCCAGCTTCGTGCCGGCTCCCGCGAACACGATCTCAACACCCCGGCGCCGCGCCGCCAGCTCTTCGGCGATCGCGATGCCGGGATAAAGATGGCCACCCGTCCCGCCTCCGGCGATGACGAAGGTCTCGGCCGCCACGCCCGAAGGCTACGAGGAATGCTGCGAGATGTTCAGCAGCACCCCCAGGGCGCAGAGGCTGACGACCAGGCTCGAGCCGCCGTACGACAGAAACGGCAGCGGAATCCCCTTCGTCGGCATCAGGCCCAGCGTCACCGCCATGTTCATCATCGCCTGCACCACCAGCCAGATCGTGATCCCCATCCCGAGATAATAACCACCCCGGTCCGGGGCGCCCACCGCCGCCACGAGTCCGCGCCAGAACAGGACGCCGAACGCGGCGATCACCGCCGCGGCACCGATGAGTCCGAGCTCCTCCGAGATCACCGAGAACACGAAATCGGTGTGCGGCTCCGGCAGGAAGAACAGCTTCTGCCGGCTCTCGCCGACGCCCTGGCCGTGCAGGCCGCCGCTGGCCACCGCGAGGATCGACTGGCGCACCTGGAAGCCCGCCCCCAGAGGGTCGTCCTCCGGATTCAGGAACGCCAGGATGCGGCGCACGCGGTACGGCGCCTGCAGGATCATGACGCCGATCGCCAGGGCGCAGGCGCCGCCGCCGAAGGCGAGATACCGCCAGCGCAGCCCCGCCAGGAACAGGAGCACGATCGCCAGCAGGATGTAGATCGCCGCCGTGCCGAGGTCGGGCTGCAGGTACACCAGCAAGGCGAGCTGGCCGACCACAACGGCGCACGGGATGATCGTGCCCACGACGTCGTTGATCCGCGCCTCCTTGCGCGCCATGAGATAGGCCAGAAACAGCACCAGAGCCAGCTTGCCGATCTCGGACGGCTGGATCTGAATCGGACCCAGGACGATCCAGCGGTGCACCTGGTGGGCGCGGTCGGACGCCAGGGCGACGATCAGGAGGAGCGTGCTGGCGAAGATTCCGAAGTAGACGATCGGGCGGCGCAGGAGGCGCCGGTAATCGACGTGCATCGCCACCACCATGCCGCCGATGCCGACGGCCGCGGCGACCGCCTGCTTCACGAGGAACAGGTGGGCGTTGCCGAAGCGCTCCAGGGCGATCACCGCCGAGGCGCTGTAGATCATGACCAGCCCGAACAGCGTCAGGCCGATCCCCACGCCGAACAGCGTCTTGTCGAAGGCCAGCTTGCGCGCCATCAGGAGCCCGCCTTGAGCTTCAGGACGAGGCGGCGGAAGTCCTCGCCCCGCTCCTCGAAGCCGGAATACTGATCGAAGGAGGCGCAGGCCGGGGCCAGAAGGACGACGCCCCCCTTCGCGGCGGCCCTGCCGGCCGCCTCGACGGCCGCCTTCATGTCCTCCACCTTGGTGGTCGGAACGACCGGGCCCAGCTGCGACGCGATGGCGTCGCGCGCCTGTCCCATCAGCACCAGGTGGTCGACCCGCTCGCGGATGAGCGGGACGAGCCGGGCGAAGTCGCCCCCCTTGTCCTTGCCGCCCAGGATGAGGACGACCTTTCCCGGAAAGCTCTCGAGGGACTTGATCGTCGCGCTGACGTTCGTCGCCTTGGAGTCGTTGTAAAAGGTCACGCCTGCCGCGGCGCGCACCTTCTCCAGCCGGTGCGGCAGGCCGCGGAAGCCCGCGAGGGCGCGCTCGGCCCGCGGCAGGGGAACGCCGCACAGGTCGGCGATCAAGAGGGCGGTCATGACGTTCTCGATGTTGTGCGCGCCGAACAGGGGGATCGAGGCGAGCGCTATCGCCCGGATGTCGCGCCCGTCCCTGCGGACCACGATCCGATCGCCCCGCAGGCAGGCCCCTTCCTCGACGGTCGTCAGCCGGCTGAACGGGTGGACGTGCGCCTTCAGCCCCTTCGCGAGGGCCCAGACCTCCGGGTCGTCGCGGTTGAGGATCGCGTGATCGGCCCTTCCCTGGTTCTTGAAGATGCGGGCCTTGGCCTGGTAATACGGCGCCGGATCGGGGTAGCGATCCTGATGGTCGGGCGCCAGGTTCAGAAGCGCCGCGATCCAGGGGCGGAAGGAGTCGATCCCCTCGAGCTGGAACGAGGACAGCTCCACGACGTAGTAGTGGTCGGGCGCGTCTTTCGGGATCAGATCGGTCAGGGGCAGCCCGATGTTGCCGCAGGCCGTCGCCTTGAGCCCGGCCTGCGCCAGCAGGTGAGCCGTGAGCGCGGTCGTGGTGCTCTTGCCGTTGGTGCCGGTGATGCCGATCAGGATCCCCTGGAGGAACCAGGAGGCCAGCTCAATCTCCCCGACGATGCGCACCCCCTTGCGCCTCGCCTCGGCGATCGCCTCGATGGTCAGCGGGACGCCGGGGCTGACGGCGACCAGGTCGGCCGACGTGAAGCTTTTGGCGTCGTGCCGGCCCAGCTCGAGGGTCACGCCCTCGCGCCCGAGCGCCCCGACTTCGGTGCTCAGGGAGGCGAGCGGCTTGGCGTCCGTGAGGACGACCGAGGCCTGGCGCGACGTCAGGAATCGGGCCATCGACAGGCCGCTCTTCGAGGCCCCGACGACGACCACGCGGGTTCCGGCGAGGCGGGGCGGGCTCGGAGTCCTGGGGACGGCGCTCATCGCGTCTCTACCGCAGCTTGAGTGTGGACAGGCCGACCAGGGAGAAGATGATGGCGACGATCCAGAAACGGATCACCACCCGCTGCTCCGGCCAGCCGGCCAGCTCGAAATGGTGGTGCAGCGGCGCCATCCGGAAGATCCGCTTGCCGCGCAGACGGAACGAGCCGACCTGCAGGATCACCGACAGCGCCTCGACCACGAACAGTCCGCCGACGAAGACCAGCAGGATCTCCTGCTTGATCACGACGGCGACGGTGCCCAGCGCGGCGCCGATCGCCATCGAGCCGACGTCGCCCATGAACACTTCCGCCGGATTGCAGTTGAACCAGAGGAACCCGAGCGCGGCGCCGACCAGGGAGCCGCAGATGATCGCCAGCTCCCCGCCGCCCTTGACGTTCGGCACGTCCAGGTAGCCGGCGACCTTCGCGTGCCCCGCGATGTAGGCGAGGATGGTGTAGGTGCCGGCGGCGATCAGCGACGACCCGATGGCCAGGCCGTCGAGGCCGTCCGTCAGGTTGACGGCGTTCGCCGCGCCGACGATGACCAGCATCGCCCAGGGCACGTACCAGCCGGCGAGATCGGGCGTCCACTTCTTGAAGAACGGGAACGAGAACTGCGTCGAGTAGCGTCCCTGATCGGCCAGCCACAGGAGCCACAGCCCCAGAACGAGCGCCACGATCCACTGTAAGAGCATCTTCTGCCGGAATGTCAGCCCGAGGGACCTCTTCCGCGTGATCTTGAGGTAGTCATCGGTGAAACCGATGACTCCATAGAGGAGCATGGACACAAGAACCATCCACACGAATGGGTTGGTGAGATCTGCCCAGAGGAGGGAGGGGAGCGCCACCGCGATAAGGATCAGGAGCCCCCCCATGGTGGGTGTACCTTTCTTGGTCTGGTGGGAAAGAGGTCCCTCGGGTCTGATTTGCTGCCCAATCTGAAACTCTCTCAGTCTCCGAATCAGCCCCGGCCCGAGGGCGAGGCTGATCAGGAGGGCGGTCAGGGTCGCCAGCGCCGTCCGGAAGGTGATGTAGCGGACGACGTTGAAAATCTTGATGTCGGGATAGAGCGAGAACAGCACGTGATAGAGCATCAGGCGGATCCTCCGGGGCGATCCGCGCGTTCCTTCGCGGCCTGCGCGTCCCGCTTCAGGAGGGCCTGAACGACGCGCTCCATCCGCATGCCGCGCGATCCCTTCACCAGGATCAGATCGCCCGGCTGCACGGCGGAGGCGACGAGGTCGGCCGCCGCCTCCGAGTCGGGGACATGCTTCACGTCGCGGGCTCCGGCGGCGCGGGCCGAGTCCGCGGCGCGCCGGCTCAAGGGGCCGACCGCCACGAACAGATCGATTCCGGCCTCCGCCACCTGCCTGCCCAGACGCGCGTGCGCCTGGACCTCGTACGAGCCGAGCTCGAGCATGTCGCCGCTGACCAGGACGCGGCGTCCCCGCGGCGAGGCGGCCTGCAGGGACTCGATGGCGCGCTCCATCGCGGCGGGATTGCTGTTGTAGGAGTCGTCCAGGATCTCGGCACCGCTCGCGAGACGGTGCAAAACACCGCGCATGCTCGCCGGTCGCACGGCCTCCAGGCCGCGCCTGATCGACTCGCACTGAAGCCCCATGGCCAGGCCGAGGGAGGCGGCGGCCAGCGCGTTGAAGACGTTGTGCCGGCCCGGGAGCGCGAGGCGCACCGGCACGCTGCCGTCATCGGTCTTCAGAATAAAATGGGAGCCGGCGAGCCCCTCCACCTCGATCGCCTCGGCGCGGACGCGCGCTTTTTTGGCGACCAGACCGTACGGGATCTTGGGCCCCTTGAACGCCGCTCCGAGCCGGGCGACCAGGCGATCGTCGGCGTTGAAGACGGCCGTGGCGTCGCGGCGCATGCCTTCGAACAGCTCCCCCTTGGCCTCGGCGATCTTCTCGAGGCTCCCGAAGTGCTCGAGGTGCACGCGCAGGACGTTCAGGATCGCCCCGGCGTCCGGATCGGCGATCTCGACCAGCCGCGTGATCTCACCGTGGTAGCTCATGCCCATCTCCAGGACCGCGACCTCGTGGTCCTCCTGCAATCCCAGAAGCACCAGCGGCAGGCCATAGGTGTTGTTCAGGTTCCCTTCCGACTTCAGAACCTTGAACCGCTGTCCCAAGACCGCCGCGGTCATCTCCTTGGCCGTCGTCTTGCCCGCGCTTCCCGTGATGCCGACGACCCGCAGGGGCCTCAGACGCCTGACGTGCGCCCCGAGGTCCTGCAGCGCCCGCGTCGTGTCCTTCACGCGCACCAGCGCCGGCGCATCCGGGTGGGTCGCCGCCGTCCCCTTCGCGACCACCGCGGCGACCGCTCCGCGCTCGACCGCCGCCTTCACGAACTCGTGACCGTCGAAGCGGGGCCCGACGATCGCGAAGAACAACTCGCCCGGTTTCACGGTGCGCGAGTCGATGCTGTAGCCATCGACCTCGTGCTCCGCCCCGGCCCGCGGAGGCCGGGTGCCCAGGACCACCTCGCCGTGGACCGCCCGGGCGATCGACGCCAGGCTCAGCCTTGCCATGCGCGCTTCCGGGCGCCCCCGGATCCGCTCACCCGGCCGCGTGATTGCGGGTCGGCCGCGACGCCCGCAGGATCTCCCGCGCGACCTCGCGGTCGTCGAACGGGAGGGTCCGGTCGCCCAGGATCTGGTACGTCTCGTGTCCCTTGCCGGCGATCACCACGCAGTCGCCCGGCTCGGCGCCGGACAGGGCGCGCCTGATCGCCGCCTTGCGATCCGGGATCACCACGAAGCGCTCCGGCTCCCCGCGGCCGCGAGGGTCCTCGCCCATCGAGCGCCGCACGCCCGGCAGGATCTCGTCGATGATGGCCATCGGGTCCTCGCTCCTGGGGTTGTCCGAGGTCACGAACACGATGTCGCTGCCGCCTCCCGCCGCGGCCCCCATCAGGGGGCGCTTGCTCCTGTCGCGATCGCCGCCGCAGCCGAACACGGTCAGGACGCGGCGCGGCCGCAGATCCCGCACCGCGGCCAGGAGGTTCTTGAGCGCGTCGTCGGTGTGGGCGTAATCGACCAGGACGGTGAACGGCTGTCCTTCGTCGATGCGCTCGAAACGCCCCGGCACGCCGCGCACGGTCAGGAGGCTGCGGACGATGGCGTCGGCCGGAACGCCCAGGGCCAGCGAGGCCGCGGTGGCGGCCGCGACGTTCCATGCGTTCGGCCGACCCAGGAGCGGAGAGCGGATCTCGATCGACCGGGCGCCGGCCCCTTCTTTGGAGGAGCTTTTCGCGGCGCTTCCGTGGGGTGCGACCGACGGCGCTATCGAGAGGGTCACGCGCGTGCCGTCGATGCTCGCGTCCATCGATTCCAGGCGCACGTCGGCCCCCCGGGACTGGCCGAAGGTGACGACGCGCGCGGGGGTGAGCGGGCGCAGGCGCTCCGCGGCAGGGTCGTCGGCGTTCAGGATCGCGACGGCGGAGCTCTTGAGCCCGCGGAACAGGATCGCCTTGGCCTCGAAATAGCGATCCATCGTGCCGTGGAAGTCCAGGTGATCCTGCGTCAGGTTCGTGAACACCGCGGCCTCGAATTCGATCCCCGCGACGCGATCGAGGGCGAGGGCGTGCGAGGAGATCTCCATCGCGCAGGAGCGGGCCCCGGCGGTCGCGTACCGATCGAGGAGGCGATGCAGATCGAGCGACTCGGGCGTCGTCCGCCCCGCCTTCGTCTCATCGCGGTTGTAGCGGTACAGGACCGTCCCCAGAAGACACGGCTTGAGTCCGGCCTCCTTGAGGATCGATTCGAGCAGGAAGCAGACGGTCGTCTTGCCGTTCGTCCCGGTGACGCCGACCATCCGCATCCGCTGATCCCGCCGGCCGTAATAATTGCGCGCCACCAGCGCCAGGGCGCGACGCTCGTACTCCACGTGCGCCCACGCGACCCTCGTCTCCCCGCGGGCCTGGCGCCCGGAAAGCACCGCGACCGCGCCCCGGTCGATCGCCTGGCCCACATAGCTGTTGCCGTCGCTCTTCTGGCCGCGCAGGGCGGCGAACAGGAATCCCGGCTCGACCGCGCGCGAGTCGTAGGCCAGGCCGCGGATCGACGTGGCGGGGTCACCGCTCAGCCGCACGCCTTCGATGCCTTCGAGTAGCTGCCAGAGCTGCACGTGTCCTTCGTTCTTGCGCGCCCGCCGCTTCGTCCGCGGGGCGCGACGTTTCAGTAGATCACCAGGCAGGACGACCCCGGCGCCACAGGCTCCCCCGGCTCGGGATCCTGCCGCGTCACCCTGGGCCCCCGCTTGTCGTTGCGGCACACCAGGCCGACCGAGGCCAGCGCCTCATTCGCCTGCCGCAGGCTCAACCCGGCGAGATCCGGCATGACCATCGGCGCCCCGC
>DATFVU010000265.1:0-5008 GCA_035260145.1 Candidatus Polarisedimenticolia bacterium
GATGAGCGTCAGGACATCCCCCATGCCGAGGATGCGCGACGCCATGCGATCGGGATGAAACGCCTCGAGGTTCTCGGTGTGCTCCCCCGATCCGACGAATTTGATCGGCACGCCCAGCACCTTGCGTATCGACAGGACCACCCCGGCGCGCGCATCGCCGTCGGCCTTCGATAGGACGACGCCCGTCAGGCCGATGCGCCCGTGGAACGTGGTCGCGGCGCGCACCGCATCCTGTCCCGTCATCGCGTCGGCGACGTACAGGATCTCCGACGGCTCGAGCGCCCGCTTGAGAGTCTGAAGCTCGGTCATCAACTCCTCGTCCACGTGCAGCCGTCCGGCGGTGTCCACGATCAGTGGATCGCGCCCGACCAGGCGCGCCTCCTTGAGGGCGGCGCGGCAGACGTCGACCGCCGCGGATCCCGCCGGCGCTTCCGCCACCGGAACACCGATCTGCCCTCCGAGGATGCGAAGCTGATCGACCGCGGCCGGCCGCCGCACGTCCGCCGGCACCAGGAGAGGAGACCGCCCCCGCCCCTTCAGCAGCCGCGCCAGCTTGGCGCTGGTCGTCGTCTTCCCGGACCCCTGCAATCCGACCATCAGGATCACGGAGGGAGGGTGAGGGGCGCGGCCCAGAGCCGCCTCCCCTTCCTGACCGAGGATGGCGACCATCTCGTCACGCACCACCTTGACGACCTGGTGGCCGGGGGTGAGGCTCTTCAGGATCTCCTCGGAGGTGGCCCGCGTCCGCACCGCCTCGGTGAACTCCCGCACCACGGACAGATCGACGTCCGCCTCCAGGAGCGCCGTGCGGATTTCGCGCAGCCCCTCGCGGACCTCGGTCTCCGTCAGGTGACCATGTCCCCGCAGCGTGCGAAAGATCGTCTGCAGTCGTTCGCCGAGAGCTTCGAACATCAGGCGGTCCGGGGTCGCCCTCGCTCACACGAGCGAGAGCAGGTGCCCCATCTTCTCCTTTTTGGTCTTGAGATACCGGCGCGAGTTTTCGTTGGGAGCCACTTCGAGAGGCACACGTTCGACGATCTCCAGGCCGTAGCCCCGCAGCGCCGTGAACTTGCCCGGGTTGTTGGTCAGGACCCTGATCTTGTGGCAGCCGAGCTCGCGCAGGATCTGCGCCCCGATCCCATAGTCGCGGTGATCGGCCTTGAACCCGAGCTTGTGGTTGGCCTCCACGGTGTCCCGGCCGCGGTCCTGCAGCTCATAGGCGCGCAGCTTGTTGATGAGCCCGATCCCGCGTCCCTCCTGCCTCAGGTAGACGATGGCGCCCTGGCCGGCGCGCGCGATGATCTCCATGGCGGCGCGCAGCTGCGCCCCGCAATCGCAGCGCAGCGACCCGAACACGTCGCCCGTGATGCACTCGGAGTGCACCCGGACCAGCACCTTGTCCCCGCGCTTGATGTCGCCGAGGACGAGTGCCAGGTGCGTCTTTCTCTCGATCCCGCTGCGGTAGGCGACCAGACGGAAATCGCCGTAGATCGTCGGCAGCGTGGGCTGGGCCACCCGGTGCACCAGCCGCTCGTTGCGCATGCGATAGGCGATCAGATCGGCCACGGTGATCATCTTGAGGCCGTGGCGCCGGGAGAACTCCACCAGATCGTTGAGACGGGCCATCGTTCCGTCGTCGTTCATGATTTCGCAGATCACGCCGGCCGGATACAGCCCGGCCAGGCGGGCCAGGTCGACGGCGGCCTCGGTCTGTCCTGCTCGTTTCAGGACGCCTCCCTTCCGGGCCCGCAGCGGGAACATGTGTCCGGGCCGCGTCAGATCGGCGGGGCGGGTGCGCGGGTCGATGGTGACGTGCACCGTGTGGGCCCGGTCCGCAGCCGAGATGCCCGTGCTGACGTTCCGCCTGGCCTCGATCGAGACGCAGAAAGCGGTGTTGTAGGGCGAGGTGTTGTCCTTGACCATCAGAGGGATGTCGAGCTCCTCGAGCCGCTCCTCCGTCATCGGCATGCAGATGAGACCGCGCCCATAGCGCGCCATGAAATTGATCGCATCCGGCGTGATCTTCTCGGCGGCGAGGGTCAGGTCTCCCTCGTTCTCGCGGTCTTCGTCGTCCACCACGATCACGAACCGTCCCTGGGCCACCTCTCGAATGGCCTCCTCGATCGCCGCGAAGCGCGTCGCCTCCCTGCCGTTGCCGCCCTTTCCCGGGCCGCCTCTGCCGTTTCCCGCCCTGCTCATCTCGATCCTTCCTCCGCCCCGAACCCGTGCCGGACCAGGTGTTCCCTGGTCACTTCGGGACCGCTCCCGCGTTCGGCCGGGCGACCCCGCAGATACTCGACCACATATCGTCCCATCATGTCCACTTCGAGATTCACAGGCATCCCGGCGGACCAGCCGCCGCAGTGCGTGATGCGCAGGGTCTCCGGAATCAGCGCCACCTCGAACCAGCGCTCCCCCCGGGCCGCGACCGTCAGGCTCACGCCGTCGAGGGCGATCGAGCCCTTCATGACGATGAAGTCGGCCAGATCGTCCGCGAAGCGAACGCGCACACGACTGCCGCCGCCTTCCGGCCGGACCGATTCGACGACTCCCACTCCGTCGACGTGCCCCTGCACCAGATGCCCTCCCAGCCGATCGCCGGCGCGGAGCGGGCGTTCGAGATTGACCGTGTCTCCGCTCGAGCGCAGGCCGATCGTGGTGCGCGACAGCGTTTCGGGCGACACGTCCGCTTCGAACCAGCCATCCCCCAGCCCGACGGCGGTGAGGCAGACGCCGTCGACCGCCACGCTCTCACCGGAGCGAAGCTCGGAGGCGAACGGCGCCTCGATGCGCACCCGCGCCTCGCCCCCGCGTCGCTCGAGGAGGATCACTCTTGCGGCGGCCTCGACCAACCCCGTGAACATCTCACGCACCTCCCGGAAAGGTGAGCGATCCCTCGATCCGGTAATCCCGTCCCACCGGTCGTACGGTCATCTTCTCCAGTCGCGCCGCGTCCCGCAGCCGTGAGGCGCCGCGCCCGCCAAAGACCGGCAGCGCCGCGCGCCCCCCGAGAACGCGCCCCGCCACGAACAGCACCAGTCGATCGGCCAGGCGGGCATCGAGCATGGCGCCGAGCACCTCCGATCCTCCCTCCACCAGCACGCTGCCGATGCCGCGCCGGCCCAGTTCGCGAACGGCTCGGTCGATGCTGACCTGGCCGTTCCGCCCGGGCACGTCGAGGACCAGGGCGCCGGCGACCTGCAGTCTCCGGCGCCGCCCAGCCGAAGCACTCCTGAGCGTGACGATGATCACCTGAGGACCGCCGTCCCGGAGAAGCCGCGAGCGCGGGGGCGTGCGCAGACGCGCATCCAGGACGACCCGCACCGGGCCGCCGCCCCGCCCGCCCGGGCCCCCTCGAGAGGCTCGCACCGTGAGCCGAGGGTCGTCCCGCAGGACCGTGTTCACGCCGACCAGCACGGCATCGTGCCGCCGCCTGAGCTCGCGGGCCGCGGCGCGCGCCTGCGGGGACGTGACCCATCGGGACTCCCCCGTTCGCGTCGCGATCCGGCCGTCCAGGCTCATGCCGGCCTTCAGAGTGACGAGGGGCCGGCCGGCCCCGATTCGCCTTACGAATGGCTGGTTCAAGATCCCGGCCTCGCGCGCCAAAGCACCCATACGGACCTGCACACCCGCGGCGCGCAGCGCGCGAAAACCCCGGCCGCGCACGCGCGGGTCCGGGTCGCGCATGCAGGCCACGACCCGCCGCACGCCTCCGGCGACGATGGCGTCGACGCAGGGCGGCGTGCGTCCGAAATGACAGCAGGGCTCCAGGTTCACATACAGGACCGCGCCGCGCGACCGGTCGCCGGCCTGCGCCAGCGCCACGGCCTCGGCGTGCGGGGCGCCGGCGCGCGTGTGGTAGCCCTGTCCCACGACGCGACCGTCGCGCACCAGCACCGCCCCGACCATCGGGTTCGGATCGGTCTGACCGGCTCCCCGCGCCGCCAGCGCGAGGGCCAGCCGGAGAAATCTCCTGTCGGCCCCGATCATCCGCCGGCGACTCACGCCTCTGCCCGCTCCGCAACCGTCGCGGCCCTAGGCCGCGGACGGCAGCAGACCCTCCAGAAACTCATCCGGATCGAAATCGACCAGATCGTCCGGCCCTTCCCCGATGCCGATGTAGCGCAGCGGGATGGCCAGCTCCTGAACGATGCGCACGGCGACCCCTCCCTTGGCGGTGCCGTCGAGCTTGGTGACCACCAGTCCGTTCACCCGCGCCGCATTCAGGAACTGCCGCGCCTGATGGACGCCGTTCTGCCCCGTGGTGGCATCCAGAACGAGAAGGACCTCGTGCGGCGCCCCCTCGATGCGGCGCCCCACGACGCGCACGATCTTCTCGAGCTCGCGCATCAGCGGGTCCTGCGTGTGCAGGCGCCCCGCCGTGTCCACGATCAGCGCGTCGGCTCCCCGGGACAGCGTGGCACTCGCGGCGTCGAAGACCACCGCCGAGGGATCCGCGCCGTCCCGGTGACCGACGAATTCCGCGCCGGCCCGATTGGCCCACAGGCGAAGCTGCTCGCCCGCTCCGGCCCGAAACGTGTCGGCGGCGCACAGGACGACGCGCTTCCCCTCGGAGCGCATCCGTCGCGCCAGCTTTCCCGCCGTCGTCGTCTTGCCTCCGCCGTTCACCCCGACCACCAGAATGACGCGCGGCGGCTTCTCCGGTCCGCCCGGCGCCGCGATCCCGGTCGTCAGGATTCCCCGCAGCACGTCCCGGGCGGCCTCGCGCACCCCTTCCCACGAGGGCGCCGCCCCCCCCGGAGCCGCTTTGACCGCCGCCACGATCTGCGCGGCGGCGCGCGGCCCCAGATCCGCCTGGATCAGGGCCGTCTCCAGGTCGGCGCCCCAATCCTCCGACTTCGCGCTGCCTCGAAACAGGGATCCGATGCGCCCGAGGATTCCTTCCCGGGTGCGGCGCAGGCCCTGGCGCAGCAGCTCGAAGCGGCCGGCGCCCGAGGGCGACTCCGTCGCGTTCATGATCCTGCCTGCTTCACCTTCCGGTCGAGGA
>DATFVU010000266.1:0-4194 GCA_035260145.1 Candidatus Polarisedimenticolia bacterium
ATGACGGCTCGCACCTTGCCGCCGGCCAGCGTGGCCTCGGGCGGCTCGTCCGAGAGCGTCCGCTGCGCCAGAAGGAGCTCCTGTTCGCGCGGCGGGCAGTCCATCGTGATCTTGAGCATGAAGCGGTCCTTCTGCGCCTCCAGGAGGGGATACGTCCCCTCGTACTCGATCGGATTCTGGGTCGCGAACACGGTGAAATCGCGCGACAGCCGATGGGTCTCGCGATCGATCGTGACGGAGCGCTCCTGCATCGCCTGCAGGAGCGCCGACTGCGTCTTCGCCGGGGCCCGGTTGATCTCGTCGGCCAGCAGGAAGGTCGTGAAGATCGGGCCCCGGGTGAGCCCGAACTCGCCGGTCTTCATGTTGAAGACGTTCGTCCCGGTGATGTCGGCCGGCATCAGGTCGGGCGTGAACTGGATCCGCCCGAACTCGCAGCCCAGCACCGCGGCCAGCGTCCGCACCAGGAGCGTCTTCGCCACGCCCGGGACGCCCTCGACGAGAGCGTGATGGCCGGTGAAGATCGCGATCAGGGCCCGGTCGATCGCCTGCTCCTGGCCGATGATGACCCGGCCCGCCTCGCGACGGGCTTCCACCAGGACCTCCATGAGAGTGCCGCCGTCAGCGCTGGTCATCGATCCGCATCTCCTTCAGGGCCCCGCTGATTTGTCGGTAGACATCGAGAGGGTCGCCCGCCTGTTCCCCCAGAGTGGTCATGGCCGCGACGAGATCCGGCCGCCGATTCCCGAATGTCCTGATCCACTCTTCGCGGCAGACGCGCAGGACGTCCGACCGCGGGATGCCGCGGCGCAGGAGCGTGACCAGGCCGGCGGCGGCGTCGCGGCCGGAGACCACTTGATCCGGCGCGCCGCCGGGCTCCTCGATCGGCGGGACGAAGGGGACCGAGACGCGCCAGACGAACAGCCCGGCCAGGAGCAGCACCGCGGCGACGACGCCGTGCAGGGCGTAGCGGCGCATCAACGAGGCCACGCCTGGCCGCTCGCTGATGCCCAGGTGCGTCTCATCGAAAATGATCGTGCGATTCACCCCCAGGAGCCACGAGACCAGGGAGGCGCGCGGCTCGAGGCTCAACGCCTCGTTGCTGAGGACGAAGGAATCGGCCGACAGGACCAGGCTCCCCCTCCCCAGGTCCCGTTCGATCAGCACCGGGCGTCCGCCGCGGGAATAGATGACCCGCCAGCCGGCCGCGAGATCCGCGAAACAGAGCGTCGTGTGCCATGGAAGGGTCTCCGGAAGCTCGAGTGCTATCGGCTGGCGTCCTTCGCGACGGGCGACGTCCGCCACCGCCTCCCGCCGCTCGTCCACCGGCAGCGGCGCGTGGGTCAAGGTGAATCCGAGAAGCCGGACGAGCGGCAGGTGCCGCGCTGAGGTGGGAGACGGCGACGGCTCGACGGCCGGCGGCCCCTGTCTCATCGGCTTTTCCGGCCGGTCGCTCGGCACCGGCTTCCGCCCTTCCGCTCCGCCCGCGCTCGCGTCCTCATCGTCGTCGCCATCCTCATCCTCGTCCATCCCGGCGTCGGCGACGGGGGCGACGGCGATCACCGCCCTCACGCCCTGGCGGACGAGCGCCAACAGCTCGAGACTCTCGTCGGAGGCGTCGTCCGAGAGAATGGACGGATCGGCTCCGAGAATGAACAGGGTCGCCCTCGGGTCCTCCCACAGACGTCCGAGAGGCTCTGTGCTTGCGCGCGCGCTCAGACCGTCGATCTCCCGCAGGGCCTCCAGAAGGACCCGGGCGCCGAGGGGATCGGCGCGCAGGGTCGAGTAGCGCGGATAGATGTCGCCGCGCGCCGTACGCAGGCGGAGCAGGCCCCACACGCCCAGGCCGAGGGCCAGGAGGAGACCGAGCAGAGCCACGACCTGAACTCTATTCGAGCGCATGGACGCGCATTCTCTCGAAGTTCGCCAGCGACCGTCGCATCGTCTCCTGCGTCGCCTCGTGCGTCCCGTACCAGGTCCGCTCGAACAGCGCCACGTTCTCGGCGAACAGCGACCCCAACTCCGGCCCCGTCCGCGCGCGCCTCTTCAGCTCCGCCTGATAGTCGCGGTTCGACTTGAACCGCGCCAGGGTCAGGAGCTCGCGCGCCGCCAGGTGGGACAGGCAGCCCAGGTAGAGGGCCCGGATCGCCTGGCGCAGGTCGCCCCGGCGGGCGAGTTCCCGGGCGCGCTCGAGCCAGCTCTCGGCGGGCGTTTCGGCCGCGGCGCTTTCGTCGACGGAGACGTCGGGAACCGCCGCCACCGCTGCGGCCAGCGTCGCGGCCATGGGAGCGCTCCTCCGCCTCGAGCGCCAGAAGAAGATCGCCGCGGCGCACGCGACGACCGCCAGCAGGATCGCCAGGAGCCCCTGGACCGAGGTCAGCCATCCCAGATCCTCTCCGCGCTCGGTCCCGGGGCGCCCTCCCTGCCACGAGCGCAAAAGCCTCTCCAGGAGGTGGCCGATCCACTTGAAGGCCGCCCGCAGCGCGTCCATCGTCATCTCGCCCACGGCGGAGAAGAATCGCGCCACCATCCCCTCCCGCGCTCTGGCGGGAGGCTCCGGCAGCCGCCAGGCGAACTCGCGTCGGGCGATCACGTTCCGCACGGCCCGATCGATCTCCGCGGGTGGAACGCGCGGCGCCGCCTCGGGCGCGTGGCGCGTCGTCTCGGAGCCCGCGGTCACCGGCGCGCCGGCACCGAGCGCCAGCGTGAGGACGACGATCGCCGCTGCCCGCCGCGCCGGTCCCAGGGCGCGCAGCTCGGCCTTGAGGTCTTCGCCCGTGCTCAGCGAATCACCGTGGAAGCAGCGCACGACATAGGCCGCCCGGGCGAGCGGCGCCGTGACGAGGTACGTCAGGCCGCAGGCGATCAGGAAAAAGGTGGTGTTGAGCAGCGCGAGGGGGCTGGCGCTGAAGGCGGTCTCGATGCCGAGGAGCGTTTTGAGCAGGAACGGGATCGCCGCGATCGTCATCGCGATGTTGAGGAAGACGAAGCACCCGAGCAGCGTGAGGATCGCGATGATGGAGTGATTCTGGCCAGGCCAGAGGAGGGCCTGCCGCTTCGCCGTCTCGGAATCTCCCGTGACGCCCAGGCTCTGATAGAAGGCGTACGCCCAGCCGTACGGCAGCATGACGAGGGCGGCGAGCGGCAGAACGAAGAGCGCGGTCGGCTGCAGCGCCGCCTGAGCCAGCAGGAGGCGCGCCGTCGACGGGGACGGGTGCGGCGCGGCCTCCCCCGACAGTCGTGCCCGGAGGCGGCGGGCGAAGACGGCCTGCCACGCCTTCATCCAGATGTACAGCACGGCCACGACGAGCGACCCGGTCACGACGTGCCGGCGGGCGAGGGCGTTCCGGCTCATGTCCGACCAGAAGAACAGGAGCGCCAGCACGAACGGCACGCTTCCCGCGTAAAACGGCGCCAGCGTCCCGACCGGGGCGAGGCGTATCAGGTGCGTCGCCTCCTCGAGGATGTCGACCGCGCCTGGGGCCGTCTTCCGGCCGCGCGCCCCGCTCATGGCGCGACGGACGCTCCCGGGAAACGGCTGCCTTCGTGGAAACTGTCGGGGAGCGACGACAGGATCTCGCCGACCGCGAAGAAGAAGAACCACGCCAGAAGGAAGCCGAGGCCCAGCTGCGCGGCGCGACCCGCGGCCCTCAGGGGGCCGCTGCGGCGTTCCGCCCTCCCGCCCGCCTGCCGCCGCAGACAGGCGGCGCAGAGCGCCCGGTCGCCGTGCTCGGTGACGCATTCCCGGCAGAAGTATCCCCGGCACTCCGGACAGCGGGCGGCCGCCTCGCGTTGAGGGTGGACGGCGCAGCGCGCCCGAATCAGGTCGGAAGGATCGGCCACGGTTCCCTCCTGGCCGGGGCCAGGCGCCTGTGGGCCACGAGGCCCCAGATGCCGAGCGTCAGGAACGCGAGACTGGAAACCAGCGACATTACTTTGAAGGCCGGATTGTCCTTCACCAGATTCGCAATGTCCAGGGGCGAGGGGGGGGCGGTCGAGGCGGGGTCGAGCCGCCCGGAGGTCAGTAGGTGGAGCACCAGCACCATGCCGCCGAAGAAGCCGACGACCATCGTGACGCATTCCCAGCCGAACGTCGTCCACGCGAACCTCTTCATCGCGATCGGCAGGTCGCTGTGATTCTGCCGGGCGAGCGCCACGACGATGCAGACGACACGCCCCACGAAGACCAGGCTCAAC
>DATFVU010000267.1:0-2127 GCA_035260145.1 Candidatus Polarisedimenticolia bacterium
CGCCCACAGGATGTAGTCGTCGGCCCGTGACAGGTCGAGACTCTCGAGCTCCTCTTCCTCGATCTCGTCCAGGAGGTGCATGTGGGCGCGGTGCTCCGCTTCGGGAAGCTCCCGCTCCTGCCGCGCGAAGCTCCATTCGTACCCTTCCGCGGGGAGGTCGTCTTCTTCCTCTTCTCCCTTCACAGATCCTCCTCGTAGCGGTGCCAGGCCGCCTCCAGAGAGGCGAGATCCGGACCGAACAGGCGGACGAAGGTGTCGTAGCCTCCGGCGCCCCGCGCCTCGGCGCGCGCATACTCTTCGAAGGCCGCGCGGTGGCCCCCTCTGGCGCCGTGCAGCAGGAAGTGGACCAGCGTCCACGATGCGCAGTAGGCGCGGATGGTTCGCTCCCCCGTCCAGGTCGGATCGCCGGCGCCCGATTCGAGGAGGGCGCGCAGGGGCATCGGGCCGTCGTCGCGTATCTTCCTCAAGTATTCCTGAAGCGGCGTGCGGGGATCGAACTGCAGCCGGACGTTGCCCGAGACGATCGTCCCCGATCGGCGGATGTCGCCGGGCTCGATGTCCAGCCGGGCGCCGATCTGCGAGAAGCCGAAGTAGGTCGCGAGCCCCTCCTCGAACCACTGCGACGGAACGGTGCCCGCCGCGTACACCCTCTCGTAGTCGAGCATGTGGATCCCCTCATGGATGAGGATCGGCACATTGAGGTGCCCTCCCATCCTCTCGCAGGGCACCGACAGGATGTGGGACGCGGGGAGATACTCGCCGATGAAGCTCCACAACTTGGTCTTCGAGGTCGCGCGATCCGGCTCGGCGGGCGGCTCCGGTCCCCCCGGCCCGGCCTGCCACATGCGGTGCAGCCGGTCGTGATCCGCCTCGCGCGCCCAGGCGTAGACCAGAACCTGCTGGTTGAACGGCCGCAGCGCCACGAGCGGCGACCAGAACGCCTCCTGCGTCCGAACCACCGAGTCGACGACCTGTCCGAGAGTCTTGATCTCGTCATCGCTCAGGACGTCGGTGCGGATCTCGAGCTGGCCGACCTGCGCGCTCGACTGCCTTATCCCCATCAGCCGGGCGGCCTCGTTGACGTAGGTCTGCCTGCGGCTCTCCGCGAGATAATCGGCGATGTCCCGCTCCACGGCCTGCTTGAGCGCGTCCCCCTCGGGCGCGTTTTTCTGATGCAGGATCTGATAGGTGAGATCCCCGCCGGGTCGCGGCTTGAGGGCGTAGTACACCTCGCCGCGCTTCAGGATCAGATAATGCAGACCCTCCGCCGCGACCGGGCCGGCCAGGCCCCCGACCCGCGCCTCGTGCAGAGCCCGGCGCACCGCCGCCGGCAGCGTGGCCGCGGACACCAGCCCCCAGTCGCCCCCCCGCGCCGCCGACGATCCGACGGACTCCGCCGCGACCTTCTCGAACGCCTCTCCCGCCCGCACGCGCCGCAGCGCCTCGTCCACCACCAGCTCATCCTCGGAGACGACCGCCTCGACGCGGAACAGCGCGCGGTGCACCCAGTCGCGCGATTCGGGAGGGAGCCCGCTGAAGGTCACGTCCACGGACCTGAAATACGTCAGGGGCTTCCCCGCGAGCCGCGCGGGATCGAAGCGCCAGCGCATGACCGCCTCCATCGCCGCGCGCCGCATGCCGAGATCGGGATCCGGCCCGCGCAGCGGCCGGGCGCGCAACGGCGCTCCGTCGGGCGCCACTTCCACCAGCAACTCGATGTGCGCCTCGCCGATGAGCCGCGCCCGCCCCGCTTCCTCCGGGTACTCGGGTGACGCCTCCGATCGGACGGCCGGAGGAGCGACCGCGTCCAGAGGCGTCTCGGGAGCGCCGCCGCCCGCATTTTTGGGCGGGGGGGAGATCCCCGCGGGCGCCTCACCGGCCGGACCGGATGGAGGCGCTCCGAGAGCGGCGTCGATGCGCGGGGCGTCCGCCTCGAACCCAGAGGCGATCTGCCACACGCCTTCCTTCTCGCGCACCTGGAAGATTCCCTGGAGAGGCCGGGTCGAAGCGCCACAGCCGATTCCGTAACGCGCCCGCAGTCCGCCGTCCCAGGTCTCAACGATCGAGATGTCGGCGGGCGAAGGACAGCCCTCTCCTTCGGGGTGGGCCCACTTCAGGAACTCCTCC